>DATNKN010000064.1:0-12721 GCA_035603375.1 Solirubrobacteraceae bacterium | reverse complement strand
CGGTGATCTTGAACTGCGTTTCCACCGAGGCGCCCGCTCCAAGGATATTGCCCGTTTTCGGGTACGCGCGGCTTTTCGCGTTGCTCGGGTTGGTCAGGACCGGCAGGATCTTCGCGCTCACCGACACCTTGGGTGCCGCCTGTGCGATCGCAGGGAGGCCGACGGCTATCGCCGCGAGGCAAGCCATGAGATATGAGGTTCGTCTGACCATCGTCGTCTCCTTATTTGTGTCTACCAGCACTAACAGGCGCGACTTGCGGAAGTAGCGCTAATGTCGCGCCGATGAACCCTGCGGTTTCCGACGCCGAGCGATTGCGGCAATGGGATGTGGTGCGTGTGCTGGCGGCCAATCCCGGGCCGCTGACGATGTCGGGTACTAACAGCTGGGTCGTGGGGCGCGATCCGGCATGGGTGGTCGATCCCGGTCCCGCGCTCGCCGAGCACCTGGAGAAGCTTGCCGGCGAGCTGGAGCAGCGAGGCGGGCTCGGTGGCATCGCGCTGACGCACGACCACATCGACCACTCTGAGGGGGTGGCGGCGCTGCGCGAGCGCTTCCCCGCTCCGCTGGCGGCGGCTCGCGCCCATGAGGGCTCACCCAAAGGCCACACGGCGGGCGGCCCGGCGGATGTGCGGTTGCGCGATGGTGCGCGCGTCGGCCCGTTCGAGGCGCTCTACACACCGGGTCACGCGGTCGATCACTTCGCGCTGCTCGTCGGCGGCGTGGGTTTCGTCGGCGATGCGGTGCTTGGCGAGGGCAGCGTGTTCGTGGCGCCTGACCCGGGAGCGCTCGCGGGCTATCTCAAAGGGCTGGAACGCCTGCTCGAACACGACCTGGAGGTGCTGTGTCCGGGTCACGGGCCGCCGATCTGGGCGCCGCGCGAGCGCATAACCGAATACATCGATCATCGCCTCGACCGCGAGCGCCGACTGGTGGCCGCGCTCGCCGAAGGCCGCCGCGGCACGGAGGATCTCCTGGACGCCGCATGGTCCGATGTGCCCGAGCAGCTGCGGCCTTTGGCAGCGGTCACGCTCGTCGCCCACTTGGACAAGCTCGAAGAAGAAGGCCTGCTCCCCGAGGGCGTCGAGCGGGCTTGTTAGTGTCCGGGCGGCTGATGCCGTTCCTGTTCGGCCGCCGATGCTGTCCCGCCGCTGATGTCGACTAGCTCACCGCCACCGCCGACCCCCACTGTTCCACCCCCGCCGGTCGGCGACTCGCCGTTTCCCCCAATCGCCGACTACGGCTTCCTCTCGGACTGTCACACCGGTGCGCTGTTGTCCTCCGATGGGTCGATTGAGTGGATGTGCCTGCCGCACTTCGACTCCCCGTCGGTGTTTGCCGCGATGCTCGATCGTGGGGCGGGCAGCTTCCGGGTCGGACCCTACGGGATGTATGTGCCGGTCGGGCGACGCTATCTCCCTGGCACAAACGTGATTGAGACGACCTGGATGACACCACAAGGGTGGCTGCGCGTGGTGGACGCGCTGACGATCAGCGACTGGCACGACGAGGATCGCGACACCGACCACACGCGTCCCCCCACCGACTTCGACGCCGACCACCTGCTGGTACGGCTGGTCGAATGCATCCAGGGCCAGGTGCAGGTCGAGATGGTGTGCGAGCCGATGCTCGACTACGGTGCGACCGTCGCGAAATGGAGCTATGTAGAGGACGAGCACGGGCATGGCCTGGACGCGACCGACGGGGTGACGGCGTTTCGCCTGTTCAGCGACACCCGCATGGGCATCGAGGGCAACCGCGCGCATTCGCGCCACACGATGAATGAGGGCGAGAAGCGCTTCTGCGCGCTGTCCTGGACCAAGGAGCTGCGCGGTCCGCGCACCTCCGAGCAGGCGGAGGCGCGCATCGAGCGAACCAGTCACTTTTGGCGCACGTGGCTGGCCGAAGGCAGCTATCCAGACCACCCCTGGCGTGCCCACCTGCAACGCTCGGCGCTGACGCTCAAGGGTCTCACGTTCATGCCCACGGGCGCGCTCGTAGCGGCGCCCACGACCTCGCTGCCGGAGACCCCGCGCGGCTCGCGCAACTGGGACTACCGCTACTGCTGGATGCGCGACGCATCGTTCACGCTGTGGGCGCTGCACGCGCTCGGCCTCGACTGGGAGGCCGATGATTTCATCCAGTACGTCGCCGACATGGAGCGCAACGAGGACGGATCGCTGCAGATCATGTACGGGATCAAGGGCCAGAAGGACCTCGCGGAGTCGACGCTCGATCACCTCAAGGGCTACGAGGGTGCGCGTCCGGTGCGGGTCGGCAACGGCGCGTACAACCAGCGCCAGAACGACGTGTACGGCGCGGTGCTCGACTCGGTCTACCTGCACGCCAAGCAGCGCGATCACATCCCCGAGCGGCTGTGGCCGGTGCTGGTCGACCAGGCCGAATGCGCGGCGCGCGTATGGAAGGAACCGGACCAGGGGATCTGGGAGACGCGCGGCGAGCCGCGCCACTACGTGTCCTCGAAGCTGATGTGCTGGGTCGCGTGCGATCGCGCCGCGCGGCTGGCCGAACGGCGCGGCGAGGAGGAGCACGCCGAGCGCATGCAGGGGACCGCAGACGAGATTAAGGCCGACATCCTGAAGCGCGGGGTGGACAAGCGCGGCGTGTTCCGACAGCACTACGACACCGATGCGCTCGACGCCTCCAACCTGCTGATCGTGCTGATGCGCTTCCTGCCGACCGACGACGAGCGTGTGCGCGCGACCGTCACCGCGATCGGGGAGGAGCTGACCGAGAACGGACTGGTGCTGCGCTATCGCACCGAGGAGACCGACGACGGGCAGAGCGGGGAGGAGGGCACGTTCTTGATCTGCTCCTTCTGGCTGGTATCGGCGCTGTGTGAGATCGGCGAGCATGCCGCCGCGCGGCGGCTGTGCGAGCGGCTGCTCGGATACTCATCGGAACTTGGGCTGTACGCCGAGGAGCTGGAAGCGTCGAGCGGGCGCCACCTTGGCAACTATCCACAGGCGTTTACTCATCTCGCGCTGATCAACGCGGTGACGCACGTGTTGGGCACGCTTCAGTCGTAGCCCGGCTCGCCGGGGAGCAGCACGCACGCGACCTCCCCGTCGAACCACACCTTCGGTTGCACCGGCAGCACCTGGCGATTGCTCGCGTAGCGCAGCAACTCCGCGACGCTCGGGAACGCACGCAGCTGCTCCAGGTGCTTGATCGTCGGGAAAACCAGTGCAATCTCCTGGCGGGCATACGCGTCGAGTGCGCCCTGGGGAGTGAACCAGCCCTGCGCGACGCACTCCTGCCCGTCGACTTCGGGCTCCTGCCCGTCGGGTAGCTCCGCCAGGAAGAAGCGCGTGTCGAAGCGGATCGACACCTCCTCCGGCGTGATCCAGCGTGAGAACTCGACAAGCGTTGAAGCATCGGCGATCTCAATGCCCGCCTCCTCTGCCAGCTCGCGGATGGCCGCCGCGCGGTGGGCACCCCCCGTCGAGGAGGGGTCGCCGTCGTCCACCGCGCCGCCCGGAAACACCCACACGCCGCCCATGAATTTGGCCTGCTCGGTGCGCTGGACGAGCAGCACCTCGAGCGTCTGCTCTCCGCCGCGTAGCAGGATCACCGTGGCCGCCTGGCGCGCGGGTGTCGCCTCGCCGAGGTTGAGCCCCTGGCCGGGCTCGGTGTGCGCGCCGAGGTTGAGCTGCTGGCCGGGTCCCGTGTAGTCGTCGAGGGTGGGCGCTTGACCGGGTTGCCCGTCGTCGCCGGGGATGGGGTTGCTCATCCCAAGGACCCTACCGCCAGGTAGTGTTATGCGCATGAGCGCAACCCAAACCCTGCAACGCTGGATCTGCGAGTCCTGCGGCTACATCTACGACCCTGAGGAGGGCGACCCGGACGGGGGCATCCCCGCGGGTACCGCCTTCGAGGACATCCCCGACACCTGGTTCTGCCCGGTGTGCGGCGCGCGCAAGCGCGACTTCACGCTGTACGAGGACTAGGACGTCCGCTGGGCTGCACTGGCCGATCGAGGAGCGCATCTTGGTCGTCGATCGGTCCGCGTTCTCCCTCCTTTGTGTGTCTCGCACACTGCGGTCTGTGTGTCCTTGTCTCGCTTGCCCATCGAACGTTCCAATGGCTTGATGTCACAAGACTGGGACGATCTCCTCGCGCTGGACCGCGAGCACGTCTGGCATCCCTACGCGCCGCTCCCCGCCGTCAATCCGTCGCTTGCGGTCGTCTCCGCCGAGGGCGTGCGCCTGCGTCTGGCCGACGGACGCGAGCTGATCGACGGGATGTCCTCGTGGTGGTGCGCGATCCACGGCTACCGCCCCCCCGCGCTCGACGCGGCCGTGCGCGAGCAGCTGGAGCGCATGGCGCACGTGATGTTCGGCGGGCTCACCCACGAGCCCGCCATCCGGCTCGCCGAGCGGCTCGTGAAGATCGCGCCGGGGGGGCTGGAGCACGTGTTCTTTGCCGATTCCGGCTCGGTGTCGGTGGAGGTGGCGATCAAGATGGCCTTGCAGTACCAGCGCGCTTGCGGGCATCCCGAGCGCACCCGTCTGTTGACCTGGCGCGGCGGCTATCACGGCGACACGTTCGGCGCGATGGCGGTGTGCGACCCGGTGGGGGGGATGCACAGCCTGTTCACGGGCGTGCTCGCCGAGCACGTGTTCGCCGAGCGACCGCCCGATGGGTTCGAGCGACCGCTCGAAGAGGCTTGGGCGGGCGGTATGTCAGAGCTATTCGCCGCGCACGCGCATGAACTCGCCGCCGTGATTGTGGAGCCGGTCGTACAGGGCGCGGGCGGAATGCGCTTTCACTCGCCGGCATGCGTGGCGCTGCTGCGCCGTCTCTGCGACGAACATGGGCTGCTGCTGATTCTGGATGAGATCGCCACTGGCTTCGGGCGTACGGGCGCACTGTTCGCCTGCGAGCACGCGGCGCTCGCGCCGGACATCATGTGTGTCGGCAAGGCACTCACGGGCGGCTACATCACGCTTGCCGCCACGCTCTGCACGAGCGAGGTTGCGCGGGTCATCTCGGCGGGAGAGGGCGGCGCGCTGATGCACGGTCCCACCTACATGGCAAACCCGCTCGCGTGCGCGGTCGCGCTTGCATCGTTGGATCTGCTCGCGGATGGGGGGTGGCGTGAGGATGTCGCACGCATCGAACGGGGACTGCGCGAGGGCCTCGAGCCCGCGCGCGACTTGCCGGGTGTCGCCGATGTGCGCGTGCTGGGTGCGATCGGCGTCGTGCAGCTGGAGCACGAGGTGGACATCGCCGACGCGACGGCCGCTGCCGTTGAGCAGGGTGTTTGGCTGCGCCCGTTTCGCGACCTCGTGTACGCGATGCCCCCATATGTCGCCTGCGACGAAGACATCGCACGTGTTACCGAAGCGATGATTGCCGCCGTACGTCCGGCTTGTGGCTAAACTTTGCGACGGCTAGTGCGCTCGGAGGTGTGTTTATCCTCCTCTCGCATATAAGGCCCCTGGCGGTCGCCGGGATCGTAGTCGCTGCGACCGCCAGGGCGCCTACTATCGCGTGAGCCGGTCTATGACCAACAGGGCGACGAGTAGGGCGATGGCTAGAACGCTCGTCGGTGCATTCATACTTCCTCCTTTCTCCGGGGTACGACCCCGGAACACCCGGAACGGGAGGAACGGGGCTGATTCAGCGACTAGCCATGACCGCGATCCTACGGACGGGTTGGGACGAAACTCGTACGCGACAGCCAATCTCGCCACGGCAAACGCCCTCCAGCGCCCGCCAATGCTGGGGTATCGGCGCTTGAGATTTCTTCGAGTGTCGCGATATCTACTGCTCCCATTCGCGCGATCGTCTCTTGGTTGGACAGCTCCACCGGCGACGGTTCGGTGGGCCAGGGCGTGAGCACGACAGCTGCCACGCGCAGCCCGACCACCCGAGCCGCCTCAAGGGTAAGCAGCGTGTGGTTGATCGTGCCCAGGCCCGGTGGGGCGGCGATCAGAAGCGGCAGAGCCAGCTCGACGGCAAGGTCGCGCACCGTGAGGTCGTGCGCGAGCGGGACGAGCAGTCCGCCGATCCCCTCCACAATCAACGTCTCGCTTGCGCTTGCGCAGGTCTTTGCGCGCTTGAGCACGCCGGCGGCGTCGATCGGTTGGTCAGCGAGCAACCCCGCCAGGTGCGGGGAAACGGGCGGCTGGAATCGCAGCGGCGCTACCTCCTCGGCTGCCATCCCGGCGGCGAGCGCCAACAGCTCGTGATCCGGGGGCCATGTTCCCGGCGGCTCGGCCAGTCCCGTGACGACTGGCTTGTGTGCGCGCACCGGCTCGCCAGTGGCCCGCATCGCGGCTAGCAGCGCCGCGCTGAGGATCGTCTTGCCGACACCGGTGCCGGTGCCGGTTACAAATAGGCCACGCACGCGCTTGGAGCTAGGCGACCCGGGTAAGCCCCGGCTCCGATGTCGGTTCCGAGTCTCGCTTGGGAGCTGGCCCCGTCGCCGGCTTGGATAGTGGTTCAGGGTCGGTCGTGAAGGCCTGATGTGACCCGAGCGTTGCAGGGCGCGTCCCGAGCGCCGAAGGTTCCCCAATCTGTGTCGGGTCGAGGCCCACCTCGCGTGCCGCCGCGGCAAGGACCGTCGCTGCGTCGCGCAGATCGTCGGCGTCGTGACGCGCCATCGCCGCCAGCCTCAACCGCGACGTGCCCTCGGGGACCGTTGGTGGGCGGATAGCCTGTGCGAACACTCCACGCTCGAGTGCCGCCTGGCAGAGGCGCATCGCCTGCTCGCTGTCGCCCACTACGAGCGGCACGATGTGCATGTCGCTCTCGCGCACCGCGAACCCCTCCGCCGCAAGACTGTGGCGCAGGGTGCGGGCTGCATCGTGCAGTCTGGTCACCTGCTCCGGCTGCGCTTCAAGCAACTCCAGTGCGGCGAGCGCTCCTGCCACGGATGGCGGCGGCGGGGCGGTCGAGAAGATCAACGACCGCGCGGTGTTGAGCAGGTAGCGCACCATCTGCTCGCTCGCGCACGCATACGCGCCGTAGGAGCCGAGTGCCTTGCCGAGTGTGCCGATCAGTACGTCGATCTTGCCCTGCAGGCCTGCTTCGGCGACCGCACCTCGACCGCCGTCTCCGAGCGCGCCGGTGGCATGCGCCTCATCGACGATCGTGCGTGCGTCGTGCGCGCGTGCCAACTCCACGATCCGCTCGAGTGGCGCCACGTCGCCGTCCATCGAAAACACCGAATCGCTGACGATCGCGCGTCGGCCATCGCCTACGTGCTCGAGCAGACGGCGCTCCAGATGCTCGGTGTCGAGGTGTCGATACACCACGACCTCCGCGCGCGAGGCACGACAGCCGTCGATGATCGAGGCGTGGTTCAGCTCGTCGGAGAAGATCGTGTCGCCGGGCCCGGCCAGCGCGCCGATGACGCCAAGGTTGGCTAGATAGCCCGAGCCGAAGAGCAGGCATGCCTCGCTGCCCTCGAACGCCGCCAGGCGCTCCTCCAGCTCGCGGTGGATGCTCATCGAGCCCGACACCAATCGCGATGCGCCCGCGCCCACACCCAGGTGCATCGCTGCCCGCGCGGCGGCTTCGCGCACCTTCGGGTGGTCGGCGAGCCCCAGGTAGTTGTTCGAGCACAGCAACAGCACCGGCTCGCCGTCGAGCAGTACGCGTGGGCCCTGGGGACCGCCAACCATTCGCAACCGGCGCTCCAAGCCAAGGCGCCGCAGTTCGCTCAGACGTTCCTCGAGCTCGTTCACGACTGGCCTTTGGAGAGGATCATCGCGGTTCGCTCGTGCTTCTCGCTCGCCCCGTTCGCCAGATTCGGCGGCGCGTCAATCTCCCCAGCCGGCGGGCACGGCGTTGCGGGCGCCGTCCGGGCGAGGTGGCACCACTCGTTTGGCCTGGTAGCGCAGCTGTGTGGAAGGGTTCCACATCCGGATCTGCAAGCCCCCCTCGTCCGCTCCGCCCGCTTGCATGGCCACTGAGCCGTCGAGCAGCTCCTCTACGAGGTCCGGTGTCTCCCCGTCGAGCCATCCGGAGCGGTTGTCAGGGCGTGGGTTGGCCCCATTGTCGCTCTGGCGCGCCACGTTCAGACCCAGCTCCTCGAACATCGTGCGGTCTTCCTCAGGGCTCGATCCGAGCGTGGTGAGGAAATTGCCCATCATCACGCCGTTGAGCCCCGCCTTGACCGCCAGGGGTTGCAGCTCTCCGAGGTTCTCCACGCGTCCCCCGCAGAGTCGAAACAGCGCTTCGGGGAGGATCAAACGGAAGATCGCCACCCACTTGACCGCCTCCCACGGATCGATGTACTCGCGATCGCCGAACTTCGTCCCCGGACGTGGGTTGAGCAGGTTGATCGGCACGCTTGTCGGGTCGATCGCGGCAAGCTCAAACGCCATCTCCACGCGCTGCTCGCGACTCTCGCCGAGGTTGAGGATGCCGCCGACGCACGTCTCAAGGCCCGCCTCGCGCACCGCCTGGATAGTGCGCAGGCGCCCCTCGTAGCGAACGGTGCTGGAGACCTCGTCATAGTAGCTCTCCGCTGTCTCCACGTTGTGGTGCACACGTTGGATGCCAGCTTCCTTCAGCGCCTTCGCGCGTGCCGATGACATGTGGCCGATCGAGGCGCAGCGCTTGAGGTTGGTCTTCTCCGCCACCAGCCGCGCGCCCTCGAGGATCTTCTCGAAGTCACGCTTTGAGAGGCCCTGGCCCTGAGTGACCATGCAGAAGCGATGCGCGCCTGCCGCCTCGGCGGCGCGCGCGTGCTCGAGGATCTGCTCGGGGTCCATCATCGCGTGCAGTGGCGTCTCGGCCTCGGCGAAGCGCGACTGCGCGCAGAAGCCGCAGTCCTCGGCGCATCCGCCCGACTTGGCGTTCACCAGCGAGCACATGTCGGTCGAGTCCGAGAAGCGTTCCACGCGTGCCGCCCAAGCGCGCTCGACAAGCGCTTCGATCCCGGCGTGGTCTTCGATCTCCCCGAGCCGCAGGGCTTCCTCGCGAGTTATCAGCGGCGGCATCTGTGGCTACCTCTCAGGCGTTGAACGGTTCCGATGCCGGACAGTACCGCAAGATGGCTCCTCCCACTGGACCCCGCACACCTCTTCACAGATGGCTCGTCGGACGGGGCCGTGCACTTATCGCGAGACGTGCGCTCCGTGGAGCACATGCCGTGGGTGGGTAAGATCGCGCCGATGACCACCACACGAGGCGCTCGCGGGCGATTGCTCGCCTGATGAACACCCCAAATGGCGTTCCGGGGCGACTTCTCGCCGTGAGCGATCTGCACGTCACTCATCCGGAGAATCGTGGCATCGTTGAACAGCTGCGACCTGAGAGTGACGCCGACTGGCTGATTGTTTGCGGTGACGTGAGCGAGACCATCGCCGATGTCGAATGGGCACTGGGCTTGCTCGCCGAGCGCTTTGCGAAGGTGGTTTGGACGCCGGGCAACCATGAGCTCTGGACCACGCCCGACGAACAGTTGAAGCTGCGCGGCGAGCAGCGCTACCAGCGTCTGGTGGATATCTGCAGACGCCTCGAGGTGCTCACGCCAGAGGATCCCTATGCGGTGTGGGAGGGAGATGGCGGCCCGCTTACGATTGCGCCCCTCTTCTTGCTGTACGACTACTCGTTCGGTCGCAACATCGCTTCGACCAGCGAGCAGGCTCTGGCACTTGCCCACGAAGCTGGGGTGGTGTGCAGCGACGAGTTCCTGCTGCACCCCGACCCTTACCCGAGCCGCGCCGCGTGGTGTCGCGCCAGGGTGAGCCATAGCGAAGCACGGCTCGAGGCGTGCGATCGGGACATCCCGATAGTGATCGTCGCGCATTTTCCGTTGATCGACAGCCCGACGAAGGTACTGATGCATCCCGAGTTTGCGCAGTGGTGCGGCACGACACTGACCGCCGACTGGCATCGTCGCTTCAGAACCTACGCGGTAGTGTACGGTCATCTACATATTCCACGTGTCACCTGGCATGACGGTGTCAGGTTCGAGGAGGTCTCGCTGGGGTATCCGCGCGAGTGGCATCGTCGCAACTCCGCGAGACCGGTTCTTCGCCGGATCGCTCCTGCGTCGGAGGCGCTGTGATCGAGGAGATCCTTCCGCCCTGTGTCGCGGTAGAGGAGCGACGCTACGATCCGGCCGACGCGACGCTCTTCCCTGATGAGGAGGCGGTTGTAGCGAGGGCGGTGGAGAAGCGTCGTCGCGAGTTCACCACCGCGCGGATGTGCGCTCGCGCCGCCCTCCAAAAGCTTGGGTTTGCGACTGTGTCGATTCCCACAGGCGAGCGTGGTGAGCCATTGTGGCCGACAGGAGCGCTTGGCAGCATCACCCACTGTGATGGCTATCGCGCGGCCGCGGTCGCGCGTTCGCGCGAGGTTGTGACCCTCGGGATCGACGCGGAGCGTAACGCCCCGCTCCCCGACGGCTTGGTCGGTGACATTGCAAGGCCAGAGGAGTTGCCCTCCTTGCGGCGTCTGGCCGCTGATCATCCTGAGGTGCACTGGGACCGGTTGCTGTTCAGCGCGAAGGAGTCCGTCTACAAGGCGTGGTTCCCGCTTGCGAGAAGCTGGTTGGGCTTTGAGGACGCCATCG
Source organism: Solirubrobacteraceae bacterium (assembly GCA_035603375.1). Taxonomy (GTDB): domain Bacteria; phylum Actinomycetota; class Thermoleophilia; order Solirubrobacterales; family Solirubrobacteraceae; genus Palsa-744. Next base: position 2,165 of record DATNKN010000064.1, on the reverse strand, counting down.
TCGTGTTCGATCCGAATGCCTGCACGTTCGAGGTCCGACTGTTGGTGGCAGGGCCACAACTGGCGAACGGCCCTTTGCAGGCGCTTGCGGGCAGGTGGATCGCGCGCGATGGCATCGTCCTCACCGCGATATCGCTGACGCGGACATGAGCGTCTCTGGCATGCTTGCGCATCAATGAGTCGCCAGCTTGATCCGGATGCCCAGACGTTGCTTGAAGTGATGCGTGCCATGGGTACGCCGCAGCCGTACGCTTTACCGGTCGCGGAGGCTCGCGAGAGCATGCGTGCGGCGCTGGTCACTCGGGGCGATCCGGTCGCACTTGGCTCTGTCGAGGACGTCTCGCTGCCCACGTCCCATGGCTCCCTCGCAATGCGCCTGTATCGGCCAGTCGACGGCGTGCTTCCGCTAGCGCTGTTTCTGCATGGGGGTGGCTGGACCCTCAATGACCTGGACACGCACGATCGTTTGTGTCGTCGGATCGCGCGTCGCTCCGGCTGGTTGGTGGCCGCGCTGGACTATCGCCGCGCGCCGGAGCACCAGCATCCCGCTGCGCTCGAGGATGCGCAGCTCGCGTATCGATGGCTGCTCGACAATGCTGTCGAGATCGGAGGCGATCGCGCGGGTGTGGCGCTGGTGGGCGAAAGCTCGGGTGCCGCGACTGCCGCCTGCCTGACCGTGCTCCTGCGCGATCTCGGTGCTCCGATGCCCGTCTACCAGATACTCGCCTACCCGTTGGCCGATGGGTTCGGTCGGTGGGCGTCCCGCGAGGAGCGGGGAGTCGGCTACACGCTCGACTTGGAGTTCGTGCTTTGGTCGGTTCGCAACTACGTCCCTGCCGGGCAAGACATGGACGACCCGTATCTGTTGCCGCTCGCTGCCTCCAATCTCAGCGGCATTCCGCCCACGCTTGTGATGACCGCGGAGTTTGATCCTCTACGAGATGAGGGTTGCGCGTACGCTGAGAAGCTTAGGGCCGCGGGCGTGGAGGTTGAGCACATCCACGTCGAAGATCAAATGCACGGCTTCCTGCTCGTGGATCGCGCAGTCGCAAAAGCTGGCACCCTCATCGACCGCCTGGCTGACGCATTGTCCAGTCATCGACCGCCTCCCCCTGGAAGCTCGCAGCCCGATCAGGCGTCGATGGCAACGGCGAGCGGTTTCTTGCGCACTTCCCCCTGACGCTCGCGGTGGCGGTCGTCGCGAGGCCCGTGCGCGGTCTGCCGGGAGGTAGTCGTGGCAAGTCTGGCGTCGCTCAGCTTGGCATCGACGAACTCGTCAGCCGCGTCAACGCCCATGAACGGAGCCAGCACCAAATAGGCGGCGTGCGGGGTCAAGCGCGGCAGCAACCCCAGCTTGCGCTGTCGAGCATGGCGATAGCCGATCTCGAAGATCGTCGCCGAGAGGGCGTCGAGCGCTGCGGCCGGCGGCGGATTTGAGGTGTGTCTATAGCCTTCCTGGACGAATATCTTGAATGCGGCGCGGCTGTCATCGACGCGCTGTATTGCAGGGCTGCCCACGGCGTGCGCTTCGACGTATCCGATGTGGGCCATCACGGGATGGGTGGCGTTGAAGTGGGTTCCCGCGTGCAGTCCTTCCCAGATCCGCTCGGGCCACTCATCGCAGCTGAAGAACGCGCTGGCGCAGACTGCCATCGTCTGCTGGAAGCCGAGCTCATGTGCAGCCAGAAATGCCTCCTGCTTGTCGCGGAAGTGAGCGTAGAAAGCGCGTCGATCGACGCCGGCAGTGGTGGTGATGTCGGCGATCGTAGCGGCGGCGTAGCCCTTCTCAGCAGCCACCTCGCACGTGGCATAGACGATGCGTTCGCGTTGGTGACGAGCTATCTCGGCAGGGGAGAGGTTGGGTCGCCCGCGTCGCAGCGCGGGTGGAGGTCGCAGCGCGAGCTCTGAGACATGCCGGGGTGGGCGCATTGTGGGCCCCGGGTCGAGCGTGCGCCAGCGGTGTTGTGCCAGAGGACGGTTGTAGCTCCCGATCCAGGTGTCTATTTCCGCAGCTACGCCCGCCAGGTCGTATTCGTTGCGACGCAGACGCGGGGCCAGCAGTCCGCATATGCCACCCAGCAGCGCCTGCGTGGGCAGGTCGGGAGTCGGCGTCTGCGGTGATGCCTGCGAGCGGGCTTGCTCGATGGTCTGCTCGATTTCCCCGAT
>DATNKN010000036.1:0-5268 GCA_035603375.1 Solirubrobacteraceae bacterium | reverse complement strand
GCTGGAGGTGCACGTGGGGGGCAACGTGAGCGCGCGGATCGAGGACGGGGTCCTGAACATGGTCCGGCTCCCGCCGCGATGACTACACTCCCCAGCGTGGCAACCCCCGCGCAAGCGCCTGTCGATGCCGCCACCGTAGGTCTCGCCGCCGCCGCGGGCGAGGAGGGCAGCGAGGTCGGAGAGGTGCTCGTCAGCGAGGGGGACCTCAAGCGCCGGGTGGCCGAGCTGGGAAAGCAGATCGCGCGGGACTATGCCGGCAAGCCGCTGCTGCTCGTGGGGGTGCTGAAGGGCGCGGTGTTCTTCCTCAGCGACCTGATGCGCCACATCGACATCCCCGTCGAGGTCGACTTCATGGCGGTCGCCTCCTACGGCTCGGCCACCGATTCCAGCGGGGTGGTGCGCATCCTCAAGGATCTCGACGTCGCGATCGAGGGTCGCGACGTGCTGATCGTCGAGGACATCGTCGACAGCGGGCTCACCTTGCAATACCTGCTGCGCAACCTCGGCTCGCGCAACCCCGCGACGCTTGAGGTGTGCGCGCTGCTGATCAAGCCCGACCGGCGCGAGGTCGATCTACCGATCCGCTATGTCGGCTTTGAGATACCCGACCGCTTCGTGATCGGCTACGGCCTCGATTACGCCGAGCGCCACCGCAACCTCCCCTTTGTTGCGGTGCTTGAGCGTTAGATGATCACGGGTACGACCCCAAATCCCAAAAAAAATGTCCCGCGCGCACCGTCGCGCGTACGGTCGCACCCGCTGCCCGGCGGCGTCCAAACAGCCGGTAATTGCGGCCTCTCGTGGTACTCTGGGGGACTGGCGGCCACGACCTCTGACGGTGAGTGCAGCCAGTATCCAAGCCCATGAGCCGATTTTTCAAGAGCGCCGCATTTCCGATTTTGATCGTGGTCGTCATCGCGTTCTTCGCGGCCAAGCTGATCGTCTCGCCCCAGTCGAAGGGGCCCGAACACTCCTACAAGACGCTCGTCACCGAAGACATCCCGAACCACCGCGTCAAGTCGGCCGAGCTGAAGGTCAAAGACAACTCGGTGTCGGTCGAACTGAACAACAGCAACAAAGAAAAATACGAAGTGGGCTATGTCGACCAGGCTGCGCCACAACTGATCGGCGCGCTTGAAAAGTCCGGCACCAAGTTCAACATCGAATCCAACAAGACCAGCATCTGGCCGACGCTGCTCACCTACCTGCTGCCGCTCGTCTTGATCCTCGGCTTCTGGTTCTTCCTGATCAACCAGGTCCAGGGGGGAGGATCGCGTGTGATGAGCTTCGGCAAGTCGCGCGCCAAGCGACTGTCCGCCGACTCTCCCAAGATCACCTTCCGTGACGTCGCCGGGGTCGACGAGGCCGTCGAGGAGTTGCACGAGATCAAGGAGTTCCTGGAGAACCCAAAGAAGTTTCAGGCGCTCGGTGCGCGCATACCCACCGGGGTGCTGCTGTATGGGCCTCCGGGCACGGGCAAGACGCTGCTCGCGCGCGCCGTCGCGGGCGAGGCGGGCGTGCCGTTCTTCTCGATCTCGGGCTCCGATTTCGTTGAGATGTTCGTCGGTGTCGGCGCCTCGCGTGTGCGCGACCTGTTCGAGCAGGCCAAGCAAAACTCGCCCTGCATCATTTTCATGGACGAGATCGACGCCGTTGGGCGTCACCGCGGCGCCGGGCTCGGTGGCGGTCACGACGAGCGTGAGCAAACGCTCAACCAGCTGCTCGTAGAGATGGACGGCTTCGAGGCCAAGGACAACATCATCATGATCGCCGCCACCAACCGGCCAGACATCCTGGATCCCGCGCTGCTGCGCCCCGGTCGCTTCGACCGCCAGATCGCCGTCGATCGCCCCGACCGCAAGGGCCGCGCCAAGATCCTCGAGGTTCACACGCGCGGCAAGCCGCTCGCGAAGATCATCGACATCGACGCGCTCGCGGGGCAAACCCCGGGCTTCACCGGCGCGGACCTCTCGAACCTGATCAACGAGGCCGCGCTGCTTTCCGCCCGTACCGGCAAGCGCGAAATCGGCCAGGATGAGCTGGAGGAGGGGATCATGCGCGTGATCGCCGGCCCCGAGAAGAAGACGCGCGTGATGAGCAAGAGGGAGCGCCTGATCACCGCCTACCACGAGATGGGTCACGCGATCGTCGGGCATTTCCTGGAGCACTCAGACCCGGTCCACAAGATTTCGGTTATCTCGCGCGGCCAAGCGCTCGGCTACACGATTTCGATGCCGCAGGAGGACCGCTTCCTGACCACGCGCGCTGAGCTGAACGACACGATGGCGATGACGCTCGGCGGGCGCGCCGCGGAGGAGATCGTGTTCGAAGAGATCACCACCGGTGCTTCCAACGACCTGGAGAAGGTCACCGCCACGGCCAAGCAGATGGTGATGCGCTTCGGCATGAGCGAGAAGCTCGGTCCGCGCGTGTTCGGCCACGAGCACGGCCAGCCGTTCCTGGGCCGCGAGTTCTCCACCGAGCCCGACTACTCCGACGAGATCGCGCGCGAGATCGACGACGAGGTGCGCCGCATCGTCGAGTCCGCCCACCAGCGGGCCAAGGAGATCCTCAACGAGCACAAAGAAGACCTCACCAAGATGTCCGAGATCCTCGTCAAGCGCGAGACGATCGAGAAGGAGGAGTTCCTGGCCTTGCTCGATGGCAAGAACGAGCAGGAAGTATTCGGTGCCGAGGAGCCCCCCGCACCCGAGCTGCCAGCTCCGCCCGCGCCCGCCGATAGGGCTGGTGGCCGCGAAGCGCCGCGTCCGTTGCCACGGCCGGGGTTGGCCGGGGGCACGGCGGATATGACCGGGTTCGATCCCGAGCGCCCCACGCTCACCTGAGCTTCGCGTCCGGGTCGCCTCTGCGGATCGTCCGGGGCTGGTGGCACATAGTCTGATGTCCGTGGCCGGCTATCGCCTGATGGGGGTCGTCAACGTGACCCCCGACTCGTTCTCCGATGGGGGCCTGTTCCTGGACCCGTCCGCCGCGATTTCGCATGGCCTGGAGCTTGTCGAGCAGGGTGCGCACATCCTCGACATCGGTGGCGAGTCCACGCGGCCGGGGGCAGAGCCCGTCGGGGAGCAGGAGGAGCTGCGGCGGGTAGTGCCGGTGATCGAGGGGCTGGTCGAGGCGAGGAGTGCGGCGCACACACACACCCAGGTTTCGATCGACACATCCAAGGCCGAGGTGGCCAGGGCCGCGCTCGCCGCCGGAGCGACACTTGTCAATGACGTCAGTGCCCTGCGCGCCGATCCCGAGATGGCGTCTGTCGTGGCCGATAGTGGCGCCGACTGCTGCCTGATGCACATGCTCGGCGAGCCACGCACGATGCAGCAGGGGGTGGGTGGGTCTTCATACGGGGATGTCGTGGACGATGTGAAGACGTTTCTGGAAGTGCGCCTCGCCTTCGCCGTCGATGCAGGCATCGCCGAGGATCGCATCCTGCTGGATCCTGGCATTGGCTTTGGCAAGACGGTCGAGCACAATCATGCTCTTCTGCGCCGCCTAGACGAGATCGTGGCCCTGGGACGCCCGGTTGTGATCGGCACGTCCCGCAAGAGCTTTCTTGGAAAGACCCCAGCCGAGCGCCTACCCGGCACGATCGCCACGAACGTGATGGCGCTGGAGCGCCGGGCCAGTGTGTTCCGCGTACATGACGTCGCCCCCGTGGCCTGCGCGTTGGCCGTGGCTGCCGCCACACTGGGCTGAGCCACGCCTCTGAAGCGAGTCGTTTCGCCTATCTCTTCCATGGGGACTTGACAGCAAGCACCGCTTGCGGTATAAAGAGCCATGTCTTTGTAATCCACATGGGTTACGAGCAGCCATGTGGGGCGGTTTGCCTTGTTGGTTGCGCCCCCATTCGGGTGGCGGGCGAACATAAGGTCGGGTTTGGGTCGGTCTCTGTGGTCGACACTGAACTTTTTCAGCAGGGCCCTTGGGAGAGGGACCGGGTCGTTTTTTGAGAGGGAGTTGTTTTTCGCGTGTTTTCATTGGGGAATAGCGTGCTTGAGAGCCCGTGTGTTGTTGGCGGGTCCGTTATAGGACGCGTCAGCGTCGCTGACGCGTCTCTCTCTCTCTCTCTCTCTCTGGGATCGTTGGCGTCTAAGCGCTAGCTCCCTTTGCCGCGGTTTTGCCGCTGGCAGTGCCGGTCGTGGTGACCGGCTTGATTTCTCGCGTGTTGTAGGCGCGTCTATAGCTTCTGCTTCTGCCGCCACGGGTGTTGGTGCTCGTGGCGGTTTTGTGCTGCCCGCAGGCGGGTTGGCGTCGTCGTGTGGGTTCTTTAGAGGAGGGGATTGTTGATGGGTTCTCGTAAGCCGGTCCTGCCGGTCATCGCTGTGTGCTGCGTTTTGGTGGGTTGGCTTGTGTGGAGTGCGGTGCCTGCGCTGGCGGTTGCTCCTGAAACGCCGGAAGTGTCGGTGGAAGCGCTTGTGCCGCCTACGACCGCCGTGGTACACGGTGTCTTGAACCCTGGCGTGGAAGGCGCTCCTGGTACGTATGAACTGGGTACCTACGAATTCCTCTACAAGCAGGGCAAAGCGGGATGCGAAGGGGAAGGCAAAGCACCTGCTTCGCCTGGCATATCGTTGGGTGCTGGCAAAGAAGCGGTTACGGAAACGCTCTCGGGTCTTTCGCCGGGGACTGAATACTCGTTGTGTTTGCTTGTTCGTAATGGGATCAAAGGCGAACATGCTGTGAGTGCACTGGTCACGTTCAAGACGTCCCCGATGCTTGAAGTTCCCGTGACTACGGAACCGGCGAGCGCAGTGAATGCGACGTCGGCGACGTTCGAAGGCGAGTTGAGCGCTGGTGGGACTGCTGGTCCGTTGACTTACCAGTTCGATTACAACACGAACGGCACGTGCGTCGGGGGGCAGAGCACGTCGCCTGTCGGAGTAGCGGAAGCGAAGCAGTTGCATGTGTCGGCGACAGCAGAAGAACTCGAACCGAATGAGACGTACACGTTCTGTTTGGTCGCGACGAACGTGCTTGGCGAACAAGCCCAGGGAAACGAAGTTTCGGTGCTGACCGGGCGCGCTGCGCCCGTCATCACGGGAGTGTCGGTCACGAACGTCACCTCGACGGAAGCAACGATCAACGCCGAAATCTATCCGCATGGGGAATTGGCTACTTATCATGTGGAATACGGTCCGACCGACGCTTACGGGTCTAGCACTGTCACGGCTAGTGTTAGTGCGCAGCATGGGCTTGCGGGTATTCAGGCGCAGTTGACCGGTCTCGCGCCTAACGGCGAATATCACTATC
>DATNKN010000187.1:0-4763 GCA_035603375.1 Solirubrobacteraceae bacterium | reverse complement strand
TCGGGCTGGCGGGCGGCCTGTGGGCGCTGAAGGGCCTCGCGGTCGCGTGCAGTCTCGGCGCGGTGGCGCTGACGGCGCGCGCGGCGAGCAAGATGGGGCGCTCGGCAAAGCTGGCTGCGGCGTTCGTGGGCCTGAACCCGGTACTGCTCGAGCTGGCCGTCGGCGGAGCGCACAACGACGCGCTCGTGCTGCTCGTGCTCGCCGGCGCGCTGGTGCTCGCGGCCGGCGCCTCAGCGCGGCTGCGCGCGGCAGCAGCGCTGCTCGTGGTCGGCGTCGGCGTGAAGGCATCGGCCGGACTGGTGCTGCCATTCGTGGTGCTCGCGCCGCGCGGCCTGCGCGAGCGCGTGCGGGTGGCTGGAAGCGCTGCCGGCGCGCTGGCGCTGCTCGCGCTCGTGGCGGTCGTGGGCTTCGGCGCGCACGCGCTCGGGTTTCTCGACTCGCTCGGCGAGCAGCAGCAGCTGATCGCCACGCACAGCATCCCCGCGGAGACGGCGCGCTGGGTGGGACTCCACGGGCTGCCAGGCTGGTGGCGTGACCTGTTCGCGGCGGGCTTCGTGCTGGTGCTCGCGCTCACCCTATGGCGCACCGCGCGTGGCGCGGACTGGCGCACGATGGCCGGCTGGGCGACGCTCGCGCTGTTGCTATCGACCGCCTGGCTGCTGCCCTGGTATGCGGTATGGGCGCTGCCGCTCGCCGCCCTCGCCGACAGCCGCCGGCTGCGTGGCGCCACGCTCGCGTTCTGCGCCTACGCGATCCTGATCCACCTGCCGCTCGCCGACCCGCTGCTCAGCCCCGCCAGACACGTCACCCACGGCAAGCGTGTCGTCCGCCCGCTCCGCGCCGCCGGTGCTGGCGCGAGGACCGCCGCCATTCCCACCCCCACCGCCGCGAGCGCCGGGCAGCGCACCCGCGACGACAGTGTCGTATTCGCCGGTCTCCAGATCGTGCGCGACGCCGCGCTCGATCTCGGCGGGCGAGGCGTCGGGGCGCAGTCGCCGCAGGCGTAGCGAGTCCAGGCGACGGAACTTGAGGATCTCAAGCACATACACGAGGTACACGCTGGCGGCTACGACGAGTAGTGCGAGCCCCGCCATCACGAGTGTCCAGCCGAGATGCAGGTGGCCTTTGTGGTTGGAGTAGGGCACGAATCGCAGCGCGAGCGCGAAGCCGGCGAGCATCAGCGTCCACGCGTACAGGTAGGCGATCGTGCGCCTCGAGGAGAACCCGATGCGGGCCATGCGATGGTGGAAGTGCTCGCTGTCGGCGGCGTAGATGGGGCGACGGTACTTCAGGCGCTTGAGCACCACGAACGTGGTGTCCAGGAAGGGGACGGTGAGCAGGATCAAAGGCAGCACGAATGACACGACCACCGGCTTCTTGACCGCCGCCTCCACGGCCACAACCCCCATCAACAGCCCCAGCAGGTTGGCCCCGCAGTCGCCCATGAAGCTCGAAGCCGGCGGGAAGTTGTGGATCAGAAAGCCGAGCGCCGCCCCGGCGGTCAGCGCCGCGAGCACCCCGGGAGCGGCGCGATCGAGGTCGAACGCGATGATCGCGAGCGTGCCGGCGATGATCACGCACACGCCCGCGGCGAGCCCGTCGACGCCGTCGGAGAGGTTGACGATGTTCATCATCACCACAAGACCAATGACGGTTAGCGCCGGACCCGCATTGGTGGCGCCGGCGTTGGGGAAGTGCAGCGTGCCGGCGAACGGCAGGGTGATCGACTTGACGGCGACACCGAAGTGCACAACGATCACGGCGGCAGCGATCTGACCGGCGAGCTTGACGATCGGCGGCAGGTCGAAGCGATCGTCGATCGCGCCCACGACGGTGATGAGCGCAGCGGCGATCAGCACCCCTTGCCACATCCGCGTGCTCGACCCGTAGCCGGCCGGCAGGAACGCGAGCGTCGCGACGAGCACGCCCGCGAAGATCGCGAGACCGCCGAGCAGCGGCGTCGGGCGGCTGGCGAGGCCGCGTTCGCGCGGTTCGTCCACGGCGCCAACTGCCGTTGCCAGCCGCATCGTGAGCGGCGTGAGCAACGCGGTCACGGCCGCGGCAACGAGGAATGCGGCAAGCGCGTCGAGCTGAGTGAGATGCGCCATCGACTCGCGCACAGCATCGCAGGCGCGGGCGTCGGTAGTGCTACACGGCGCTTGGCGCGTTCAGGTGCTCGTAGAGCGGATAACGCGCGACGACCGCCTGGACGCGCTCAGCCAGCTCCTCGCGGCGGGACTCGAACTCGGGCGTGAGCGCGGTCGCGACGATCTGGCCGACCTCGGTGAAGTCCTCCACCTGCAGGCCGCGGGTGGCCAGGGCGGGCGTGCCGATGCGCAGGCCAGAGGCCTCCATCGGCGGGCGCGGATCGAACGGCACGGCGTTGCGGTTGACGGTGACACCGATCTCGTGCAGGCGATCCTCGGCCTGGCGTCCGCTCAGCTCGGGCTCACACGCGCGCAGATCCACGAGCGCGAGGTGCACGTCGGTGCCACCGGTGAGCACGTTGACACCGTGACCGGCCTTCATCAGCTGCTCGGCAAACGTCTTGGCACCTTCGATGGTGCGCCGCTGACGCTCGGCGAACAGCTCGCTGGCGGCGATGCGCAGCGCGACCGCCTTGGCGGCGATCACGTGCTCCAGGGGGCCGCCCTGCTGGCCGGGGAACACGGCCGAGTCGATCTTCTTGGCGTGCTCGGCCTTGCACAGGATGATCCCCGCGCGGGGACCGCCGAGCGTCTTGTGGGTGGTGGTGGTGACGACGTCGGCGCCATACTCGAGCGGGTTGGGGTGCAGCCCGGCCGCGACAAGCCCGGCGAAGTGAGCCATGTCCACCATCAGCAGCGCTCCGACTTCGTCGGCGATCTCACGGAAGCGGGCGAAGTCGAGCTGGCGCGGGTAGGCCGACCAGCCGGCGAGCAGCAGCTTGGGGCGACGCTCGCGCGCGATGCGAGCCACCTCGTCCATGTCGATCGTGCTCGTCTCGCGGTCCACCTCGTAGGCGGCGATGTCATACAGGCGCCCCGACACGTTGATTTTCATGCCGTGGGACAGGTGACCGCCGTGAGCGAGAGAGAGCCCCATGATCGTGTCCCCCGGCTGTAGCAGCGCGTGATAGACGGCGGTGTTGGCCTGCGCGCCGGAGTGCGGCTGCACGTTGGCGTGCTCGGCGCCGAACAGCGCCTTGGCGCGGTCGATGGCGAGCTGCTCTGAGATATCCACCCACTCGCAGCCCCCGTAGTAGCGCCGTCCAGGGTAGCCCTCGGCGTACTTGTTGGTGAGCACCGACCCCTGGCATTCCAGCACCGCCTGCGGCACGAAGTTCTCCGAGGCGATCATCTCCAGCGTGTTCTGCTGGCGCTCCAGCTCGCCGCGCAGCGCCGCCGCGATCTCCGGGTCCACCTCCGCAAGCGGACGGTTGAAGTAGTCGGGGCTGAGGTCTGGCATGGGCGCGCTCCTAGAGCTTGTGATCGCTATGAGTGCCCAGGCGCGCGGCGAGTCTCTTCAGCCGCTCCCCGGTGGTTGAGCCCACCTATCGCGCCAGTCGCGGCTGCGCCCACAGAGGCTAGCAGGAGCGAGCACGCCCGAGACGGCACGCGGCGGGTGCCTAGACTCCCAGGCATGATCGAAGAGTTGATCGAGCAGATCGAGGCGCGCTTTGGCGAGCTGGGCGAGCAGATGACCGACCCGGCGGTGATCGGCGACCGCGAACGCTACGCCGAAGTCGGGCGCGCCTACCGCCAACTGGAGCCGGCGGCCGAGCTTGCCGGACAGTGGCGCCACGCGAGCAACGACGCGGCGGGCGCGGAGGAGCTGATCGCCGAGGACGGCGACGATCCAGAGCTGCGCGAAATGCTCGACGGCGCGCGCGAGCGGATCGAGGCGCTCGAAGAGGAGATTCGCTTCGCGATGGTCGAGCGCGACCCCAACGACGAGAAGAACGTGATCGTCGAAATCCAGGGTGGCGCCGGCGGCGATGAGGCGGGGCTGTGGGCGGGCGATGTGTATCGAATGCTCACCCGCTACGCCGAGCGGGCCGGCCTGAAGCCAGAGGCGCTTGAGATCGGGGACGGCAAGTACACGTTTGCCGTCAAGGGCGACGGCGCATACTCGCTCTTCAAGTTCGAGGGCGGCACGCACCGCGTGCAGCGCGTGCCCCAAACGGAGTCCCAGGGCCGCATCCACACCTCCACGGCAACCGTGGCGGTGCTCCCCGAAGCCGAGGACGTGGACGTGGAGGTCAACCCCGGTGACCTGCAGATCGACGTGTATCGCTCCTCCGGTCCCGGCGGCCAGTCGGTCAACACGACCGACTCGGCGGTGCGGATCACGCACAAGCCCTCGGGGATCGTGGTGTCGATGCAGGACGAGAAGTCACAGTTGCAAAACCGCGAGAAGGCGCTGCGCGTGCTGCGCGCCCGCCTGTACGAGCGTGCGCTGGCCGAACAGCAATCCGAGCTTGCCGCCGACCGGCGCTCGCAGGTCGGCACAGGTGATCGCGCGGAGAAGATCCGCACCTACAACTATGGCGAGCGGCGCGTCACCGACCACCGCATCAAGCTCACCGTGCACAACCTCGACCAGATCCTCGAAGGTGAGCTGCGGGACATCACCGCGGCCCTGCAGGCAGATGAGAAGCGCCGTCGCCTGGAGGCGCAGACGGCCGTTTGAGCACCGTCTGGCACACCTCGCAAGTTCCCACCATGTCCGATTCCCGCGTTGGATCGCTTGCCGGCGGAACGCCCGCACGCGACGCGCTCGAC
>DATNKN010000002.1:0-3291 GCA_035603375.1 Solirubrobacteraceae bacterium | reverse complement strand
ACACCCCGCCAGCCGACCAGCCGGCCGCCGGCCCGACCGGCGAAAGCGAAAAACCGGCGGGCGCAAGAGAACCCGAACAGCACACACCCGCACCGGCCATACACGAACCGACGCAACCGGCGCCGACGCCCGCGCCGAAAGCGGCCGAACCGCAGGTCGGCGGAACCGGTGGCGCCGAACCGCGTCACTGACCCTGCGCCGAGCACCCCGGCGCGAGCCTCGATTCGCTTACGCTGGTAGTTTGACGGTGCACACTTCAACACAGGGTCGCCGCCGAGAGCGCGCAATGGCCCAGACGGGAAGCGATTCGTGGCTAAGGAAGACAAGGTCGAATTCGAGGGCGAGGTCATTGAGGCCCTACCGAACGCGATGTTTCGCGTCAAGCTCGACAACGATCATGTGGTGCTCGGCCACGTGGCGGGCAAGATGCGCCGCTTTCGGATTCGCATCCTGCCCGGCGATCGTGTGCGCTGCGAGCTGTCCCCGTATGACCTCGACCGAGCGCGGATCGTCTACAGGCACCGATAGGTTCCTAGCACCGCCTCGGGCGCTGACCAAACGTGCAGTTTTCACCCAAACCAATCCCCGTGCAAACCGACCGAACGGGCAACGCTTGAGTTCCTCGCATCGTCCACGGATCGGCTGAACGGGCATCGCCGAGCTCTCCCTGATCGACTCGATCGAGGCCGCCGTGAAGACGCGCGGAGGCCGCTTCGTGCGTGGCATCGGCGACGACGCCACGGTCGTCAAAGCACTCAAGCTGTGCGTCACCACGGTGGACGCGATCGTCGAGGGCGTGCACTTCAAGCTCGACGATCCGCAGTTGAGCTTTCAGGACATCGGCTGGAGGGCACTGGCCGGGGCACTGTCGGACATCGCGGCGATGGGCGCGCAGACCGGGGAGGCGTACGTCGCGCTCGGCATCCCCTCACACGTGAGCGAGGAGCAGGCGCTACAGCTTATGCTCGGCGCTGAGGAGCTGGCCGAGCTGACTGGCACGACGATCGCCGGGGGCGACGTGGTGAGCGCACCCGCACTGTTTGCGAGCGTCACGATCGTCGGCTGGGCCGAGCGCGACCAGAAGCTACTGGGGCGCGACGGGGCGCGACCGGGCGACCTCGTGGGCGTGACCGGCACGCTCGGGTGCAGCCTGCGACGCCCGCTGCCGCGACTGCTCGAGGCTCGTGCCATCGCCCCGGCGGGGGCCCACGCGATGATCGACCTCTCCGACGGCCTGGCAAGCGATGCGCTGCATATCGCACGCCGCAGCGGCGTCACGCTGAAGATCGATCTCGACCAGCTACCTACCGACGAGCACACGCAGGCCACAGCCGAGCGGCTCGGGGTGCCCGTGTGGCAGGCGGCGGCCACCGCCGGCGAAGACTACGAGCTGTGCGTGTGTGTGCCGCACAAGCGAGCCGAGCGGGTCAGCCAGGCCTGCCAGCGCGTCGGCACCAAGCTGACGTGGGTCGGCCACGTCAGCGAGGGTGAGCCCGGCGTGGTGCTACGACACGAGGGGCGCAAGCAGGCGCTGACTGGCTTTGAGCACCGGTGGTAGCCCCGATTTCTCAAGCTCTCGTTCTTCGCTGAACGCTTCGGCGTGGGACACGCGGGTGCTCGGCGCGCGAGCCGCCCCCAGCGGCACCGTGGAGATCAGGCGGGCGGACACGATCAGGCGATGCGACGCGCTGAACGGCGGCGTGCACGCCGAGAGCACCAGTCGCGAGTAGCCAACCGGATCGATCACCGACACATCGGTGGGCAGCACAACCCGCGAGCCGATCACGCGGTAGATGAAGCGCGCGTAGGGCATGTCAAGCACCACCGGCGCTCCTCGGCGCAGGCCGCCAAGGCTGCGGAAGGGTGCCAACCAGGTGGTGCGATGGCCGGCGATCGCTGTCGTGCCCGGGATTCCCGGAAAGTTCGTTTCCGGATAGATGCCGGGACCATTCTCCAGTTCGGAGGTGCCGGTGCCCTTCACCACGACATAGTCGGCGCCGATCGTGGGTATGTGGATCGACCCGACCGCCGACCCGTTCTTGGCGTGGCGCTGCAGCTCAGCCGCCAGGTACTCAATTCGCTGGCGCTGCTCATGCAGACGCACAAGCTTCGCGCGCGCCGCGGCCGTGGTGTCGGCGCGTTCCAGCGCGTGCAGATCGCCGCGTAGGCTTTCCTGCTTGAAGTACGAGTAGAGCGCCGTGATCGGCTCCTGCCACACGAGCGTCACGCCCGCGTCGAGCAGCAGCAGCAGGCCGACGAGGATCAGCAGCGAGGCGACCGCGCTGGGGAGTCGCGAGCGGTGGCGGCGCGGCGGCGGCATGCCAACCCCGAGGCCGAGCGGCGCGGCACCCCCGACAAGTGAGGCTCCGCCCGCCGACACGCTCCCACCGCCCGCAAGCGGCAAGGTGCCCTCCCGGCTCGCGGCGGGCCGTGAAAGCGACAGGTCGCCTGCCGCGGGCTTCTTGTGTGGAGATGGAGCCATGACTTAGCGTCGCAGGGCGGACTCGGTGCCCCCAAGCGACCCAGGCCCAGCGTAGGACACCGGACCGCGCGTCGACAGCTCGGCCGCCGACTGTGCACTCCTCGAGTCGACGGGCACGACCGCCAGCACGCGCAGCACGACCGCGAGCAGGCAGCCCAGCGCAACGCTCCAGAGCAGCGCCGCGAACACTCCGACCTGCCCGCCTGCAAGCGCGAGCACGATGCTCTGCGCCAAGCCTGTCGCACCCAGGCCCAGCTCGCGTGCGTAGGCGACGAGCAGCAGTGCGAGCGGCAACACACCGACCAGCACCGCGACGAGCGCAAGCGCGCGGCCGCTGGCGCGCTCGCGAACGCTCGGCGACACCGCAAGCAGCCACGAGTGCAGCGCCGGTACGAGTAGCAGACAGGCGAACGGGTTGAACACCCAAGTGATCAGCGCCACAGCCACCAGCACCAGCAGCACCGCGAGGCCCGCCGCGTCGGCAGAAGGACGCTGAGGCAGCGCCACTCCTCGCAGGAGCGCGGGCCACGCGAGCAGCGCCAGCATCAGCACAAGCGCCGTCGCGAGCAGTGCCGGGGTCGCCGAGCCATCGGCGCGCAGCGACAACGCGGGGGGCTGTCCGGCCGGAGCCGCGGCGAGCCCGAGCCGTCCGATTAGGATCGCGAATAGCGCGCAGGCAAAGAACGGAAGCGCCGCGGCGAGCGTCCAGGCTACCCAGCGCAGCACGGCTTCGCGACGACGACGCAGGCGCGCCAGCGCGTCTACGGCGACGAGCAGCGGCGGCAACAACAGCGCGAGCGCGAGCAGCT
>DATNKN010000459.1:0-4656 GCA_035603375.1 Solirubrobacteraceae bacterium | reverse complement strand
GGATCGCAAAGCTGGTGGCGGAGGCGAGCGGCCGGGCGCCGGTGGTGGTGCTGCACACGGAGGCGAACGCGGCGCGCAAGCTGCAGTCCTTTCGCGACTCGCGCGAGCCGTGGATCGTGGCGGTGAACATGGTCTCCGAGGGCGTGGACATACCGCGCCTACGCGTCGGCGTGTATGCCACGGCAGCAAAGACGCCGATGATCTTCAGGCAGATCGTGGGGCGCTTCGTGCGCACTATCCCGGGCCAGATGCCCGAGCCGAGCTGGGTGTATCTGCCAGCCGACCCGGTGCTGCGCGGCCACGCGGCACAGGTGCAGAGCGAGCTGCGCCGCGCCCTGCGCCCGCGCGAGGACAACGAGGGCCTGGACGAGCCGCGCGAGCGCCGCACCAGCGAGCCCTCACCGGTCGCCGACTTCGTGCCGCTGAGCGCGGAAGTCGCTCCGCAAATGACACTGTTCGGCCCGGCGGCAAAAGCACCCACCGAGTCCGCGAGCAGCCTGCCGGCGTTGGGGGCCGGGAGCCGAGGAGAGCCAACCGAACCGGCGACCCCGGCGGCGTTTGAGCGCCGCGCGGCCCTGCGCGAGGAGCGCAGCCGCCTTGTCGCCGACCTCGCCAAGCGCAGCCGCTCAAGCCACCGCGAAATCAACGCCTGGGTCAACCGCGCTGTCGGCGTGAGCCGCGTGGAGTCGGCGAGCATCGAGCAATTGGAGCGCTCGGTGAGGGCGCTCGTCAAGGAGCTGACGCGCCAGAGTCGTCAGGCCGCGTCGGGTTGAGTCGCTCCGGCGCCGACCGCCTCGTGCTCCCCGGCGACCGCCGCCTTCGGCCGCAAGACAACGACGGATACGACGAGCCCGACCGCCACGAGCGCGGCGGCGATCCAGAAAGCGAGTTGATAGCCACCGGTGAGCGCCACCGCCGTGGAATTTCCTTGAGCCAGCAGCTTCGTGGTGTGGGAGGCCGACAATGTGGCCAAGACTGCCAGCCCGAGCGCCCCGCCGACCTGGGCGGTCGTGTTGACGAGGCCCGAGGCAAGACCCGCGTCGCTGGGGGTGGCACCGGACATGGCAACCCCCATCAGGGCGGGGAAGCACACGCCGGCGCCTGTGCCGAGCAGTAGCATCGAGGGCAACAGGCCGGTCAGGTAGCTCGCGTGAACGGGCGCGATCGCCAGCAGCGCGAGTGCCGCCGCGATCATGGCCAAGCCCGGAGGCAGCAGCGCACGCGCGCCGAAGCGTGTGATCAAGGGCTCTGAGAAGCGAATCGACATCGAGCCCATCGTGATCGTCACCGGCAGGAACGCCAGTCCGATCTCCAGTGCGTCGTAGCCGAGCACCTTGCGCATGTAGAGGGCGCCCAGGAAGAACATGCCGAACATCCCCGCCACGGAGAACACCTGGATCAGGTTCGCGCCGCTCACATTGCGCGAGCGGAAGATGCGCAGTGGCACGAGCGGGTTGCTTGCTGTGGCCTCGCGTGCGATGAAGCCCGCGAGCAGCGCGAGCGAGAGCGCCCCCAGGGCCAAGGTGGTCCCGGCGCCCCAGCCATCTTCGGCCGCTGGCGAGACGATCGTGTAGACACTGAGCATCAGCGCGCTGGTGATCAGCACAGCGCCGGGAATGTCGGCACCCTCGCCGAAGCCGATCCCCTCGTCTTTGTCGAGCAGGCGCCGGGCGAAGAGGATCGTCACGATCCCGATCGGGACGTTCACGAAGAAGATCCAGTGCCAGTCGAGCGCTTGCGTGAGCACGCCGCCGGCTAGCAGCCCGACAGACCCTCCAGCGGAGGCGACGAAGGCATAGACGCCGATCGCCTTGGCCTGGTCGCGAGGACTGGGGAACATCGTGACGATCATGCCCAGGACGACGGCCGAGGTCATCGCGCCGGCGATGCCCTGTACGAAGCGTGCGCAGACCAGCAACGTCTGCGTCCAGGCCAGGCCGCACATCAGCGAGGCGAGCGTGAACAGGCCTACGCCGAGCAGGAAGATGCGGCTGCGCCCCAGCAGGTCGCCAAAGCGCCCGGCCAGCAGCAACAGCCCGCCGAAGGCGATCAGGTAGGCGTTCACGACCCAGGCGAGACTCGAGGTGGAGAAGTGCAGTTCTTCCTGGATCGAGGGCAGGGCGACGTTGACGACAGTTACGTCGAGCACGATCATCAGCACGCCCACGCACAGCACATACAGCGCCAGCCAGCGCGCGCGGTCCTCGCGATGCTCGCTCGTGTGCTCACTGTGTGTCGCCATCGTCAAGAGGTCCCTTCTTGCAGTACCGTAGCTAGGTTATCCAGCAGCGCGCGCGTTCCGTGTTCGCGCTCGGCCGGTGTGTCGTGGCCGTCAAGAAACGCGCCCTGCTCGGTGAAGGTGAGCTTGGTGGCAGCGTCGCTGGGCTCAAGCTCGATTGTGGCAAGCGACACCGAGATGCGCGTATCCCCACGGTACATGTCATATGCGTACACGATGCGCTGCCCGTCCACGATGTCGGCGTAGCGGCAGTCAAACCGATAGCTGGCTCCGTCGGGGCCCGGGACCTCGAAGCGCTCCAGCCCGCCGACGCGGAAGTCGAACTCGCGGCTCTCGTGCCCAACGCTCGGCGGCCCGAACCAGCTCGCCTTCGCGGCCGGCTCGGCCCACGCCGCAAACACGCGCGCCGGCGTTGCCTCGTAGGTGCGCTCGATCGCAAATGTGGCGTGCACAACCGATCTATCGCTCATGGGTGTCTCCTTTGGCTTGTTTGTCTCTCTAGTGGATCTGGGTGCTCAGGATGCTCGGCGAGGTATTCGCCAAGTCGATCGAGGCGTTGCTCCCAACCGGCGCGTCGCTGAGCGATCCACTGCTCCGCCGTGTGCAGCGCACTCGACTCGATGTTGCAGGTGCGCACCCGTCCCACCTTCTCGGAGCGAACCAGGCCACTCGCTTCGAGGACGTGCAGATGCTGGATCACCGCCGGCAGCGATATCTCGAGCGGCTGGGCGAGTGAGCTAACCGAAGCGGGGCCTTCGCTCAGCTGATCCAGCATCGCCCGGCGCGTGACGTCGGCAAGCGCATGAAAGGCGAGATCCAACGGAATTCGGTCGGCTTCGACACTTTGGTTAAGCATTCACTTAACTATTGCATAGGCCGACGAGGACCTCAACCCTCCCCCGCAAGCAGCTCCATCAGCAAGCCGTCACGCCACTCCCGGGCACCGGCGGGCCGCTCGTAGCGGCGCATCACGCCAACCGGCCTAAATCCCACCTTTTCGTAGGAGCGGATCGCCGCCGCGTTGCCGACGGATGGATCGATCGTTATCCGGTGATGACCCAGGTCGTCGATCAGATGGCGCACCAGCCGTCTGACGGCCTCGGTGCCAAGGCCCTGGCCGTGCAATGAGGGATCGAGGAACAGGTCGATCGTAGCGTGGCGGTATTTGGGCGCTTGCTCCTCGGCGAACTGGATCATGCCCGCCACCGCGCCGTCGACCTCGATCGTCAACCGCCTCGACTCAGGCTCGTCGCTCCAGGGAAAGCCCTCGTCGGGCACGTCCCACCACAGCGCAACCTCTGGCGTCCGATGGATGCGCGACAGCTCGGCCTCGTCGCCCTGCACCAGCGGACGAAGCACCATGCCACGCCGCCCGCCCGGCGCCTCGAAGCAGACCAACGTGGGGACACTGACGATGGGGCGATGATCGCAGAGTTGGCGCGCCAAGGCGCACCCGCGAGATTGCGCGCATAACTCCCCGTCGATCGGGTAGTGCAACCAACAATGGGCCGGTCGACAGGCCGGCGATAACATTGACCGAGTAAGCCAAGGGAGGAGAGTTGAGATGTCATCGCTCGTTGAAGTCGCACCCCACCCCCGCTTTACTCACGCCGAAGAGGACGATTTGGACCAGCTATTCGCGCGCTGGCACCACGACCGTGACCGGCTTGCCCAGGAGGCGCTCGTACGACGGTTCATGCCGCTCACGCGCAGTCTCGCACGCCGCTACAACCGCTCCTCAGAGCCCTTCGAGGACCTATTGCAGGTCGCCTCGCTCGGGCTCTTGAAGGCACTGCACCGCTTCGACCCTGACCGTGGCAGTCCGTTTGCGTCCTTTGCGGTGCCGACGATCCTCGGCGAGATGCGTCGATATTTCCGCGACTGCGGCTGGTCTGTGCATGTGCCTCGCGGCGACCAGGAGCGCGCCCTTCAGGTGCGCGACGCACAGGAGACGTTCGCCAACGAGCACGGGCGCGCGCCCACCGTCAACCAGCTGGCGGAGTACCTGGAGACGAACACCGAGCATGTGATCGATGCGCTGCAGGCTGTGCAGGCATATGAGTCGCTCTCCCTCGACGCCCCGCGCCCCGGCGGCGAGGACGGCACCTCGACCTATGGGGACGCGCTTGGAGGCGAGGACGAGCGCTACGAGCTGGTCGAGCTGGACGCGACTGTGCTTGCCGCGCTGAAGCACATCCCGGCACGCGAAAAGCTGATGTTGCACATGCGCTTCGTCGAGGATCTCACGCAAACCGAGATCGCTGCTCGCATCGGCATCTCGCAAATGCAGGTTTCGCGCTTGCTACGCCGCTCGCTCGATCAATTGCGAGCGCTGACGTAGGGGATCGTCGGCGAAGCCCGTGCACACCAGTATCGTTTGTCCCAGGCGATCGAGAGACTCACCGGACAATCTAGTC
>DATNKN010000454.1:0-2123 GCA_035603375.1 Solirubrobacteraceae bacterium | reverse complement strand
TGGGTCGCGACGCATCGCCGCCACCATGCACTCACCGACCGCGAGGGTGATCCGCACTCACCGCACTGGCCGTTCAGCGGCGTGCACGGGTTGGTGCACGCGCACGTCGGGTGGCTCTTCAGTCCCGAGCACACCGCGATGACAATCTCCGCGGGCGAAGTGAAGGACCTATGGCAAAGCCCGCGCACGGTCGCGCTGCACCGCAGCTACCTGGTGTGGGGCGTATTGGGGCTAGTGATCCCGACGCTGATCGGCCTCGCCGCCGGCGGCCCGCGCGGCGCGCTCACAGGCTTCCTGTGGGGCGGGATGATTAGGGTGTTCCTGGTGAGCCACCTCACCTGGGCCGTCAACTCATTCGGCCACGCGCACGGTGGCCGCGCGCAGTTGCCGCACTCGGGGCAGGCGCGCAACACCATCTGGCTAGTGCTGCCCGGCTTTGGCGGCGGTTATCACGCCAACCACCACGACGCGCCGCGCGCCTATACCACCCGGGTGCAGCGGTGGCAGATCGATATCGGCGGCGCGGTGCTACGCGTCTTGTCGGTCTGCGGGCTGGCCAGTGACCTCAAGCAACCCGTGCTGACTAAGACGGAGTCCTGACTGCATGCGCGAGCAGTACTTAGGCGCCGGGGCGGCCGCGATTCGCCATCACTATGACGTCGGCAACGAGTTCTGGCGGATCTGGCTCGATCCGACGATGAGTTACTCGTGCGCGATGTGGGAAGACCCCGACGACGACCTCGAGCGCGCGCAACGTCGCAAGCTCGACTTCCATGTCGCTCAGTCGCGCGCAGCCGGCGCAGCGCGCGTGCTCGACGTCGGCTGCGGTTGGGGCGCCATGCCGATGCATCTGGTGGCCTCGCACGGCGTCAAACATGCGGTCGGGCTCACGCTCTCCGACGCGCAGGCCGAATACCTGCGCGAGATCGCACCGGACAACGTCGAGGTCTTGGTGCACAACTGGAGTGACTACGAGCCGACTGAGCCGTTCGATGCCATCACCTCCGTCGGTGCGTTCGAGCATTTTGCGCGTCAGGGTTTGTCGTCGGAGGAGCAAATCGAGGCCTACCGCAGATTCTTTCGGTCGTGCCGAGATTGGCTCAAGCCCGGCGGCCGGCTCTCGCTCCAAACGATCGCGTACGGGGATATCCCGCGTGACCGACCGCTGCGCGACCGTTTCATCGTTGACGAGGTCTTCCCTGAGTCGGAGCTGCCACGGCTCGCGGACATTGCGCGCGCCGCAGAAATGGAGCTCGAGATCGAAAAGGTGCGAAACGATCGGGGCGATTACGTCAAAACCTTGCGCGCATGGTTCGACCGCTTGCGTGCGCAGCGACCCGACGCGGTCGCGGTGTCCAGCGAGGATGTCGTCGCGCGCTGCGAGCGTTACCTGCGAATGTTCGCCTACTCGTTTGAGCTCGGCGCGTTCACACTGCTGCGCTTGACCATGCGGCGGATCGATCTGCCGGGGCGGTGGTAGCGATGGACTCGCAGGAGCAGGCGCTCTTCGCGCGCCTCCGGGCCACTTCAGCTGGAAGCCCGGCGTGATAGGTCCGCTCGAGAGCTATCGCGTCAACGTCGCGCAAAAAACCGTCAGCGCAGCGCGCTTCTCTCGATCAGCAATTCGCAGGAGTACAGGATGAAGAGCTACGAAGAGATCGAAGCGATGCTGGCCGCACATGTCGCGCACCGGACTGGAACTCCAGCCAACGAGATCGATCGCGCACGCCGGTTCGATCACCTCGGCCTCGATTCGCCAGACGCGATAACGCTGATGGGCGAGCTGGAGGATTTCGTCGGCCACCCGCTCTCTGCCTATCTCCCATACGCACACCCGACGATCGAGCAGCTCGCGCGGCACGTGGCCGACGGCGACAGCTAACTTTTGCCGGAGCGGCTTGCCGGCGGCGCGAACTGACGTTGACGAGACGGCGACGGGCATCCGCGACGCCCCTGGTCGCGGTTCGCTGCGCACGCTATCCGGACGTCGGGCGAACTTGTGCTCGACACGGTTTTCATACACTTTGCTGCGAACGTGTTGCCTTTCTTGACGCACCATGGGACACGTGCCTGGCTCGTCTTCCTCCGCCAGGCGAACTGCGCTGCCCAATACTCGCGAGTAA
>DATNKN010000453.1:0-3411 GCA_035603375.1 Solirubrobacteraceae bacterium | reverse complement strand
GCGAAGGGCAGGCAGGGTCGCGCGCAAGCGGGCAGCTTCGCGGAGCACGGGCTCCGTGATGGGGAGCAGCCGCACGGCGCGCACCTCGAACAGGCGTTCGTAGTCCGAGGCGAGGGTTGCGTCCCCGTGTTTCAAGGGACGTAAGCGTTCACCGCCCGGACTACCTGATCCAGGACTCCATACCGGAGCATGTTTGCTTGCTTGCATGTTGCCGCGCAGCGCCTAAAGATCGCCGATCGTGGTGCATGACTGGCGCGACGAGCGGATCGACGAACTGGAGCGGGAGAACGCCGCGCTCCATGCCCAGAACGATGAGCGACAGTCACTGATCGACGCCCAGCAGCAGACGATCGCCGTGCTCGCACAGCGCGTCGAACAGTTGGAGGCGCGATTGCGGGAGCTGGAGGCCAAGCTCGGGCGCCACTCCGGCAACTCGTCGTGCCCGCCCTCGGCCGACCCGCCCGATGCGCCGCCGCCCACGCCACCGAAGCGAACGGGCCGCAAGCGCGGCGGGCAGCCGGGTCACGACAAACACTCCCGGGACCTGGTGCCGCCGGAGCGGGTCAACCGAACTATCGTCCTCAAGCCCATGGTATGCCGCCGATGCGGCGACGCCCTGACCGGCGACGACCCCGCCCCCTACCGCCACCAGGTGACCGAGGTTCCCAAGGTGGTGGCGACCGTGGACGAATATCAGCTTCATGCACTCGACTGCGAGAAGTGCGGGATCTCCACACGCGCGACGCTGCCGCCCGGAGTTCCGGCCGGGCAGTTCGGTCCGCGCCTGCAGGCGATGGTGTGCGTGTGCAGCGGCGCGTACCGGATGAGCAAGCGCGCGATCGAGGAGATGGTCGAGGACTTCTTCGACGTGCCGATCTCGCTCGGGAGCGTCGCGAACCTGGAGCAAGCGACCAGCAACGCCGTGGCCGCCCCGGTCGAGGAGGTCGCGCGCGCCGTGCGCGAGCAGCCGATCGTGCACGCCGACGAGACGGGCTGGTACGAGCGCAGCAAGCGTGCCTGGCTGTGGGTTGCGGTCACGGCCAACCTGGCCGTGTTCCTCATCCGTAGAAGCCGTGGCGCCCAGATCGCCAAGGAGCTGCTCGGCGCAGCGTTCGCGGGCATTCTGATCACGGACCGGTGGTGCGCGTACGCGTGGGTTGACGTCACGCGGCGGCAACTCTGCTGGGCACACCTGCTTCGTCAGTTCCGAGGGTTTCAGGACCACGGCCCCGAGGCGACGGTCATCGGCCGGGCGCTCGAGTTGCTCACCGAGACGATGTTCCACGCTTGGCATCGCGTGCGCGATGGCACGATGACGCGGGCGGCGTTCCAGGAACTCATCGAGCCGCTCCGCAAGCATGTCGTCGCGCGGCTCCAGGAGGGAGCTGCGTGCTCGGCGAAAGCGGTCGCTGGCCGATGCCGTGAGATCCTGGAATTGGAGCCCGCACTCTGGACCTTCGCCGACATCAAAGGCGTCGAGCCTACGAATAATGTGAGCGAGCATCGGATCCGCCACGGAGTGATGTGGCGCAAGACCAGCTTCGGTACCGATAGCCCGAGTGGCAGCCGCTTCGTGGAGCGCATCCTCACGGTCGTCACCACCCTCCGGATGCAGAGGCGCAATGTGCTCGATTACGTAGCCAGTGCGTGCGAAGCCGTGCTCTACGGGCGGGACGCGCCCTCGCTGCTGTCTCGTTGAATATCATGCCGTGAGACTGCCCAGTGTAAGAGGTCTGGGCAGTGAACGCTTACGATAAAATTCAACGCCCCGCTGCTTCCCCAGAAACTTGGCCCAAGGCGAGCGGCTGACGTAGCGGTGGCACATGACGCGCCGCCGCTGGGATCCCGCGATCGAGTTTCGGAAGTTGGTGCTGGAGCCGGACTGGGATGACCGGGCCTGCGCTCACTGCGGGCGGTTCACGTACATCTACGAGAACCGCGACCGGCGGCTGTACCTGCTGGCGGGAGCGACGCACCTGGTCAGCAAGATCGCCCACTGCCCTGACAAGGGCTGCCCGGGCCACACGGAGGTGGTGGAGCCCGCTGCGGAGATGGGCATCGCGCCGCCCTACTGGAGCATCGGGTGGGACGTCTTCGCGTGGATGGGGCACCGACGGTTCGCGCGGAGCTGGAGCGTGCCGCAGATCCGCGCGGAGCTGAAGGACAGCCACGGCATCGCGGTGTCGGAGGATCTGATCGAGGACTACATCAAGCGCTACCAGGTGATCGTCGCGGCTCGCGAGAGCTCGCCGGAACGCCTGGCTGACGAGTACCGCGACGTGAAGGACCTCGTGCTCACGATCGACGGACTGCAGCCGGAGAAGGGGCACGAGACGCTGTACGTCGTGCGCGAGCTGAGGCTCAAACGCGTGTGGTTCGCGGTCCCCTTGCTGTCGAGCTCGGCGGCGGAGGTGAAGAAGGTGTTCGAGCAGACGGCCGAGTGGGTCGCGCGGCTGAACAAGCCGGTGCGGCTTTGGATCTCGGACAAGCAGAAGGCGCTCGTCTCGGGCGTCGCCGAGGTCTTCCCCGGGGTCCCGCATCGGTACTGCGCCAACCACTTCCTGCGCGACCTCGCCAAGCCGGTGCTCGAGCTCGACAGCAATGCGAAGGTCCAGATGCGACGCAAGGTTCGTGGGCTTCGCGCGGTGGAGGCCGGCATCCTCGACGAACGCCGCGAGCGCCCGGAGCCCTGCGCTTCGTCGGACGCCGTGCCGGGAACGGGAGCACCCGCGACGACGGCGGCGTCGATCCCCGCGGCCACGACAGCAACCTCGACGGAGTCCAGCGTCCTGCGCTCCAAGGCCCAGGACGTCGTCCTCGAGTACGCCGCTGGGATTCGCGGAATCCTGAACGATGACCAAGGCGGCCCGCTGGACCCGCCCGGTCTCCGTATGGCGGAGGCGCTCGGCCAAGTACGCGACTCGCTCCACCGCTGTGTGGCGTCGAAAAAGGGGGGCCCTGCGATCGCGAGCTGATGGCGCTTGCGAAGTGCATCGAGGACGGGCTCGCCCCGTCGACGGCAACCCTCGGCGAGGTGGCCGGGCACGTCGTCGAGCTCCGCCTCGTCTTCGGTACGCTCGATCCAGACACCAGTCCGACCCGGCAGCGCAGGGCGGACTTCGACGAGATCGCGTCCGGGTTTCGAGCCGAACCGTCGCCCATCCACAACCATATGGCGGGCGTGATGGAGCGCTTCGCCCCCGGGCTGTTCGTCGACTGCGGCGACTCGACCCTCCCCAGCGACAACCTGGACCTGGAACGCTACTTCCGGCAACCCAAGGGGCATCAACGCCGCATCCACGGCCACGCGCACGCGGGCGCACGCATCGTCCAAGAGGGGCCGACGCTCCTCGTCGCCCTCGACGCGCACCGTCGACACCCCGGCCCCTTCGCAGCCGACGAGCTGATCCC
>DATNKN010000186.1:0-2210 GCA_035603375.1 Solirubrobacteraceae bacterium | reverse complement strand
CAGCGAGCGCTCGAGCGCCAGGACACTGGCGGCGTTGTGCAGCGCGACGATCCGCCGTAGCGGCGCGAGGTTGTTGATCTGGTCGTAGAGCCAGAGGAGCCACAGGACGACGATCAGTTCGAGCCAGACCGGCGCACGTCCGTCTCGACGCGTGAGGATGCGGATCAGAATCGTGCGCCAGCGGCGCTGTGGCGCGAGCTCTGGCGACTCAGCGCCATCGCCTGCGTCGAGCGGCGGTACGACAGGCGGTGCTTCACGCGCATCGACCGAGTCGAGCTGCGCCGGCTTGCCTGTCGATCTTTTCAGCGGTTGCGTGGCCATCGCTTGCTTGGGTGCGGGTCGGTCCCAAGGACGACACGGCCGGCGGTCAGGACCCGTGACCGCGGGTCGCGCTGCAGAGCGCAATCTATTAGGCGGAGGACTTGGGCGCCTGGAGCGAGCGCCGTCACGGCTCTGTGGCGTCGTCCACAGTGATGCCCACTAGGCTCTCGACCGTGCTCGCCTCGATCCCGAGCCCGTCCACCAACGGGTTCCACATCGGCCCGCTCTTCATCCATGCCTACGGGCTCGCCTATGTCGTCGCCGTCGCGGCGGCGATCTTCATCACCCGCCGGCGTTGGGAGGCGCTCGGCGGTGACCGTGAGCTCGTGTACGAGGTTGCGCTCTGGGGATTTCCGGCCGGGGTCGTGGGCGGCCGTCTCTACTTTCTCGCCACGAGCTGGAACGAGGTGCCGCGTCACTGGTGGGGGCCGTTCGCAATCTGGGACGGCGGCATGGGGATCTGGGGCGGTATCGCGCTCGGAACGCTCGTCGGCCTCTGGGTGCTCCGCCGGCGCGGCGCCAACATTCCGCTCTTCATGGACGCGGCAGCGCCGGCGCTGCTCGTGGCACAGGCGATCGGGCGAATCGGCAACTACTTCAACCAGGAGCTTTTCGGAGAGCCGACGTCGCTGCCGTGGGGGCTCGAGATCTCGCCGGCTCATATACCCCAGCGCTACTTCGACGCGGGTGACACCACCTTCCAGCCGATGTTCCTCTACGAGCTGATCTTCAACTTGCTGCTGGCGGCGTTCCTCGTTTGGCTCGGCAAGCACCGCAAGATCCGCCCGCCCGGGGTGTTCGCGCTTTATGTCGCCGGCTACAGCGGCTTTCGCATCTGGGAAGAAACCGAACGGATCGATCCTTCGAAGTACCTCTTCGGGCTGCGTCTCAATCTCTACGTCGCTTCGACGCTATGCCTCATCGGGCTGCGCTGGTTTGTCTGGACACAGCGACGCCGCCCGCTGGCGCCGCGGGCGCCGCCCACCGGCGCGGTCTGAGCCCGCCTCGGCCGTGGCATCGGGGCTGCTGAGTTCCCGCCGATCGTAAATTCATCGCGACGCAGCGCCGTCTGGCTCGAGTCGATCGGGTCTCCGCGGCCTGATCAGGCGGGCTTGCTGCGCAGCGCGAAGTTCGCGCACTCTTCACAGACCGACGCCGGAATCAGCCCGGCCCGCATCAAGAGGGCGAACAGTTGGCAGCCGATGCAGAAGGCGAGGATCGACTCAAGGCCCGCGGCCGCGATCATCAGCGCGAGCAGCACGATCGCGACCGTGCTGCTCGCTCCTGCCAGCACGCAGATCGCGCCGGTCGTGGTGAGGACCGCGCCGACCCCCTGGGCAAAGCGCTTCGGCGGCCCGGGGACCGGCCGCGCCTCGCCCATGCGAGGTGCCAGCACCGACGTTGCGAGGCGACCCAGCGGACTGAGCGTTGGGCCGGTGAGCACGCGAGCGATGAACCCGTAGGCGAGCACCGCGAGCAGCCAGTACGCGCCGGTAGCGAGTGCGACGATCGAGATCGCGAAGACGGTGCCCGCGACGACGCGCGCTGCCTTTTCGTTGACCGGATTCGGGAAGGCGAACAGGGACCGCATCGAAGTAAGTGTACGAAGTGCACTTACTCGGTGAACTATCTCCGGAGATCCGCAAATTCCGCTCAGGGGGCGTGGGTCGCCAAGGCGAGGATCTAGGCTGGTTGGGATGCCGGAGCAGAGGCCGTCGCGGACCGTCGTCATCGATCTCGGGTCGAACTCCTTTCGGCTCGTTGCCTACGACTACGTGCCGGAGCGCTGGTGGCGGCGCAGCGACGAGATCTATGACGGGGTGCGAATCGGCGCCGGCCTGCTTGCGAACGGGGCTTTATCGGAGGAGCGAATGGCGGGAGCGCTCGAG
>DATNKN010000440.1:0-8554 GCA_035603375.1 Solirubrobacteraceae bacterium | reverse complement strand
CTCGGTGCGCGCGCGCTCGGCCTGCGCTTCGAGCTCGGCAAGTCGCGCCTGGGCCTCGTCGAGCTCTGCCTCGAGCGCGAGCACCCGCTCGACGCCGGCGAGGTTGAGGCCGAGCTCGGCGGTCATCTCCTGGATGCGCCTGAGCTTCTCGACGTCCTCCTGCGAGTACAGGCGCGTGCCCTTGGGGGAGCGCTGTGGCTCGATCAGGCCGCGCGTCTCGTACATGCGCAGCGTCTGCGGGTGCATGTTCGCCAGCTCGGCGGCCACCGAGATCATGAACACGCCGCGGTCGGTCTCGACCTCGACACGCGTGACGCGCCTGCCGGTCACGACGACGCCTCCCCGAAGCATCCGAGCCAGGGTCCGCTTTTCACGATGGGACCTCCGCGAACAGCTTCGCGCGCGGATTGCCATTCATGACCTTCGACAGCTCGTCGACGGCCGCCCGCTGCTCGTCGCTCAGCTCCTCAGGCACGTCGAGCACAAAGCGGTAGTGGATGTCCCCGCGGGTCTTGCTGCCCAGCTTGGGCGGGCCCTCGCCGCGCAACCGCTGGAGCGCTCCATGATGGGTGCCGGGCTTCACGCGCAGAGTCTTGGACCCGTCAAGCGTCGGCACACGCACCTCGGCCCCAAGCAACGCCTCGGGGATCGTGAGCGGGACCTCGACCTCAAGATTGTCTCCCTTGCGCCTGAAGGCTGGCGAGGGGTCAACGTGGGTGACCACATACAGGTCCCCCGCGGGGCCACCGTGCGCCCCGGCCTCGCCCTTGCCGGGCACGCGAATGCGTGAGCCCTCCTTGACGCCGGCAGGGATGTTGACGCGAAACTTCTTGACGGTGCGGACAGCGCCCGAGCCGTTACAGGTGGGACAGGGGTCCTCGATCACCGTTCCGCTACCACCGCACTGCGAGCAAGGCTGGGTGATCGAGAACATGCCCTGACCCTGACTCTCGATCCCGCGTCCTTCGCAGCGCGGGCACACCTTTGGCGTCGTGCCCGGCTTTGCGCCGGTGCCATGGCAGGTGGTGCAGACCCCGGTGGTTGGCACCGACAACGGGATCTGCGCACCGGAGATCGACTGGTCGAAGGAGACGCGCACCTCTGTCTCCAGGTCACGCCCACGCTGCGGGCGCGAGCGAGCGCGCCTGGCGCCGGCACCACCTGCCGGCACACCTCCGCCGCCGCCTCCTCCACCGAACAGGTTGGAGAGAATGTCCCCCATCGAGGAAGCGTCGAAGTCGAAGTTGCCAAAGCCACCAAAGCCCGGGCCGCCGGACGCTCCACCCGCGAACGGGCCGGTGCCGCTGTCGTACTGCTTGCGCTTCTCGGGATCGCCGAGCACGTCGTGGGCCTGGGAGATCTCCTTGAAGCGCTCCTCGGCCTGCTTGTCGTCGGGGTTGCGATCCGGGTGGTACCTGCGCGCAAGCTTGCGATACGCCTTCTTGATGTCGTCGGCGCTCGCTTTTTTGTCAACTCCGAGCGTCTTGTAGTAGTCGGGGCGAGTTGCCATCTGAGCCAATGCCCCTACGCCGCCACAAGCACACGCGCGGGCCGCACGATGCTCTCGCCCATGCGATACCCACTCTGGAAAACCTCCGCGACGGTGCCGCTCGCCGCACCCTCCACCGGTTGCTGGGCAACCGCCTCGTGGAGATTCGGGTCGAACTGCTCCCCAAGCGGCACGAATGCCTCGATGCCCAGACGAGCGAGGGCCGCGCCCAGCTCCGAGCGCACCAGTCGCACGCCCGCCAGTAGCGGGTCCTCGGCCTCCGCCGCCTCGATCGCGCGGTCGAGGTTGTCAAGTGCCGGGAGCAACTCCTTGGCGAGCTTTGCCACACCGCGATCCTGGGCCTGCGCCGCGTCGCGCGCGACACGCTTGCGGTAGTTCTCGAAGTCGGCCTGGGTACGCTGCGCGAGCGCGAGATACTCATCGCGCTCGGCAGCCGTCTTCACCATCTCGTCCAACTCACCCTCAATCGCGGCCGCGTCGCCATCCATCCCCTTCCCGGGAACGGACTGCTCGGCGGAAGTGGAGGCAGCCTCGCCGTCTCCGGGCCGCTCGGCCTGCGTCTCTAGAACCGGCGGGGCCGCGATCTCGCCGTCGTCGGGTGCTGCTCGCGTCCCCTGGACGCCGGTGGCATGTGACTCCGTGTTGTCGATCATCGAGGTCAGCTCTTGCCCTCGTCGACAACCTCGGCGTCGACGACGTCCTCCTCGGCGGAGGCACCGTTGTCCGTCGTCTCACCGGCGGCGCCGTCGGCTGACGCGGCCGCGTCGGCCTGAGCCTTTTGGTACATCGCCTCGGAAACCGCGTGGAACGCTGTCTGCAGAGCCTCGGTACGAGTGTTGATAGCGGCCGGATCCTCGGCCTCCAATGACTCTCGCACCTCCTTGATCGCCTCTTCGATGCGACCCTTGGAGTCGGCGTCGACCTGGTCGCCGAGATCAGCGAGCTGACGCTCGGCCTGGTAGGCGGCGTTCTCACCGTTGTTGCGGGCCTCCGCCAGCTCCCGTGCCTTGCGGTCCTCCTCGGCGTGTGACTCGGCGTCGGTGACCATCCGCTTGATCTCATCCTCGGAGAGCCCCGATCCGGCCTTGATCTCGATCTTCTGCTCCTTGCCGGTGCCAAGGTCCTTGGCGGACACGTTGAGGATGCCGTTGGCATCGATGTCGAAGGCGACTTCGATCTGCGGGATGCCTCTCGGCGCCGGCGGGATGCCGGTGAGCTGGAACTTGCCCAAGGACTTGTTGTACTGAGCCATCTCGCGCTCGCCCTGCAGCACGTGGATCTCAACCGAGGGCTGATTGTCCTCGGCGGTCGAGAACACCTCGCCCTTGCGCGTAGGGATCGTGGTGTTGCGCTCGATCAGCTTGGTCATGACGCCACCCTTGGTCTCGATGCCGAGCGTAAGGGGTGTCACGTCGAGCAATAGAACGTCCTTGACGTCGCCGGCGAGCACGCCCGCCTGGATCGCGGCACCAACGGCGACCACCTCATCAGGGTTCACCCCGCGGTGGGGATCCTTGCCGGTCAGCTCCTTGACCTTCTCCTGCACGGCGGGCATACGCGTCATGCCGCCCACGAGCACGATGTGGTCGATCTCCTTGACACCCTTGTCCTTGGCGTCGTCGATTGCCTGGCGCACTGGCGCAACCACGCGATCCAGCAGCGCCGATGTCAGCTCGGCCAGCTTGGCCCGCGTCAGGCGGGTGTCGAGGTGCTTGGGACCAGACGAGTCGGCCGTTATAAACGGCAGGTTGATCTGCGTCTCCTGGGTGGTGGACAGCTCGATCTTGGCCTTCTCGGCGGCCTCATACAGTCGCTGCAACGCCATCGGATCGGCGCTCAGGTCGATGCCCTGGTCGCGCTTGAAGTCGGCCACAAGCCAGTCGACGATCGCCTTGTCGAAGTTGTCGCCGCCGAGATGGTTATCGCCGGCCGTGGACTTGACCTCGAACACGCCGTCGCCGATCTCCAGTACTGACACGTCGAAGGTGCCACCACCGAGGTCGAACACGAGGATCGTCTGGTCTGACTCCTTGTCGAGGCCGTACGCCAAAGACGCGGCGGTGGGCTCGTTGATGATGCGCTTGACCTCGAGGTTGGCGATCTTGCCGGCATCCTTGGTGGCCTGGCGCTGGTCGTCGTTGAAGTAGGCGGGAACGGTGATGACCGCCGAATCGACCGTTTCGCCCAAATACGCTTCGGCGTCGGTCTTGAGCTTCTGCAGGATCATCGCCGAGATCTCGGGTGGCGAGTACTGCTCGCCGGCGGCTTCGACGCGCGCGTCGCCATTGGGGCCGGAGACGACCTTGTAGGGGACGATCGACTCCTCCTCGCGGACCTCGCCCTCCTTGCGGCCCATGAAGCGCTTGATCGAGAAGACGGTGTTCTGCGGGTTGGTGACGGCCTGGCGCTTGGCGACAGTGCCGACGAGCCGCTCACCGGAGGCGGTGAAGGCGACTACAGAGGGAGTGGTGCGGCCGCCCTCGGCGTTCTCGATGACGGTGGGCTCGCCCCCCTCGAGCACGGCCATGCACGAGTTGGTGGTGCCGAGGTCGATTCCTATGGTCTTGCCCATGAGCTGGTGCTCCTTCAGTTGCGGATCAAATCTAAGTGAGAGAGTAGCAGATTATCTGTGTGCCAACAAGCGGTGCGAGACCGCTACCGTTTGCGTATGAAGCCAAAGCTGCGGGGGGTGTCGCATCAGTACGCCTTCTTCGTGTCTTTGGGGTGCGGCGTGGCCTTGATCCTCGCCGCCTCCAGCGGGCGAGCGCGCCTCGCCGCCTGTATATACGCGCTCGCCGTATCGGCACTGTTGGGCACCAGCGCGCTCTACCACAGGGTCACCTGGCGGCCGCGAGCGCGGCGCTGGATGCGGCGCTTGGATCATTCGATGATCTTCATGTTGATCGCGGGTACCTATACGCCCGTCGCTCTACTTGCCCTGAAAGGGTCACTGGCAACCACGATTCTGATCGTGCTGTGGGCCGGAGCGCTCGGCGGCGTCATATTCAAGCTGCTGTGGATCGACGCGCCAAAGTGGTTGTTTGCCGGGATCTATGTCGCGCTCGGCCTTGTGTCGGCCGCCGTGTTCGGCGAGCTGCCCAGTGCGATCGGCTGGCTCGGCGTGGCCGGACTGGCTGCCGGCGGGCTGCTGTATGTGCTCGGGGCGGTCGTGTACGCCAGTGGACGCCCAAACCCTTGGCCGAAGGTGTTCGGCTACCACGAGATCTTCCACGCGCTCGTGATCGTCGCGGCCGCCTTGCAGTACGCAGTGATCGCCTTTGCGGTGCTACCTCACAGCTGACGGCTCGGGCACATCCGCGCCAGCGCGCATTCGCCACACGCGGGTGTGCGCGCATGGCAGGTGCGTCGTCCATGACGCAGCAGATTCACATGAAACTCCAGCTCGTGTCCGGCGGGAGTAAGCGCGAGCATCTCCTCGTGTAGCTCCTCGAAGGGGGCACCGTGACGAAACAGACCGAGACGCGTGCCGACACGCGAGACGTGCGTGTCAACCGGAATGTCGGGCAGCCCGTAGGAGAACAGCAGTACACACGCGGCGGTCTTGCGCCCCACACCAGGCAAGGCGCACAGGTAAGCGCGACTCTGCTCCACCGGCGCGTCGCGCATCCACTCGAGCGACAGCGGATCGTCGGTGTCGCGGGCGCGACCCGCATCGCGCTTACTGCCACTGTGCTCGCTGCCACGCTCGGCATTGTGCTCGCTGCCCACCGCACATCCCGAGCGCGCATCGCCAGCGGAGCGCTCCTCCTCGCCGGCGGAGTCGGCAATCGCCGCAAGGATCGCCTGGATGCGAGCCGACTTGACCTTGGAGATGCCGCCGGGCCTGATCGCCTTCTCAACCTCTGCCACGGGCGCGGCAAGTACGGCCGCGTAATCGATCGGGGATGGAGGCCCACCCACCCGCGCAAAGCGCTCGCGCAGCCGCAGGAAGGCGACGTCGCGGTTGCGGTCGTTGGTGGATTGCGAGAGGACGGTGAGGATCAGCTCGTCGAGCGGGCGGCCATGAGGGGCCATACGCGGGATGCCGTAGACCTCGCGTAGCCGATCGCGAATCCGCAGCACGCGCGCGCGTGCGGGGGGTCTCCAGCGATCGGCCACACACCCACGCTATATCCTCGCCCGTCGCCCCGCCTTGGCCAAGCACGAATGCCGGCGGCACACGCTACCCGCTCGTCCGTGCCCCTATCGCGAACACGATCGACCGCGCTCCACCGTGGATGGGCGTGAGTGTGAGACGGTAGGCATCGCGCGCGAGCGTGGTGTCGCCGCTCAGGTGAGCTTGGTCGTGGCCCCGTGCGCCAGTAAGCGTGAGCGCACCCGTCGCAGCGACCCAGTGCCTACTCCCGTGTGCCGTGAGCAGGCGCGAGAGCGTGACCCGCACACGCGCGGATGCGCTGAGGTCAAAGGCGAAGGCCACCTGGGAGAGCGCGAGTTGGTTGCGGGCGATCGCCGCGCGCACACGCGCTGTAAGACCGAGACCAGTGACGCGGACAGTCGCGCCGCTGTTGCTGTCCTCGCCCCCGAGCGCTTCCGCGCCGGTGGTCTTTCGCCAGCTTTCTTCGGCCTGCTTTAGCTGCTGTTCTATTGCTTTGGTCTTCTGTGTGACTGCCCTCGCCTGCGCTTCAGCCGCCTTTTGCGCTTCTTCGACCTTCCGTTCTTCAGCGGCTTTCTTTTCTGCCGCTTGCTGTTCTTCTTCGTGCTTACGTTCTTCGGCGGCCTTCTGCTCCGCCGCCTTCTTCTGTTCTTCTTCGGCTTTCTGTTCGGCAGCCAGCCGTTCCCTTTCGGGCCGCTGTTCGGCGGCCAGCCGTTCTTCTTCTTGCTTCCGTTCTTCGGCGGCCTTCTTTTCTGCCGCGCGCTGTTCTTCTTCGGCCTTCTTGGCGGCGACTTCCCTGGTGGCGACCCGGTTGGCGTGCCCCGCTTCGGAACCCGCTTCGAAGGCCGCAAGCCCGGCGGGCGCGCCGACGCCGGTCGGGCCGTCGTAGCCGGGGCCGGCGTTGCAGATCAGCACTCCCTTGCCGCAGTCGCTCAGGGAGAGCGGGGATTCCGACATTGAGCCTGTACAGCCATTGATGTAGGCGCCGTCGCACTTGCCGTTGCCCCCCGAGGTGACGTCGTAGAGCGACGCGCCACCGAGGTGGGAGTACAGAGTCGCGGCGGGATATTCGACTCCTTGGGACCCACCGACGAGCGCGAACAGGGAGGCGACGATCGGCGAGGCCACGCTGGTGCCACCGATCGTCACCCAGCCGGGCGCGACCGAGGAGCCCGGAGCGTAGTAGTAGGGAACCGAGTCGTAGATCGCCACGCCGGTGTGGGGATCGGCGTCCGCGGCGACATCCGCGACGGCACGCCGGGATTCTTCGCCGGTGCCGCAGCCGACCGAGTCCCAGTCGGGTACCGCGGTCTGCCAGGAGGGAGCAGAGAACAGCCAGCTGCAGCCTCCGCCACCAGCGCTCTTTTCGCCCTTGCCGCCTTCGTTCCAGACCGTCTCGCTCGCGCGCGCCTTCGCTTCTGTGAGGGTCAGCTTGGTGCCACCGACCGCGATCACGTACGGTGAGGAGGCCGGATAGTTGACGCCGGACTCGTCTTCATTGGACTCCGCCCAGTTCATGTAGCCCCAATCGCCAGCGCCGGCGGTGATCACGATCCCCGGATCTTTGAAGGGGCGCCCAAAGGGTTTGTCATCTTCGTTCCAATCAGTCCAGGAGTTGGAGATCTCCGTCGCGCCGAGCCGCTCGGCCGTTTCCACGCCCACTTCGAGCCCGGACCCATTCGCCGAGGATGCCTCCACGAGCAGGATGCGGCAGTTGCGACAGATGCCGTGGGCGACCTCGATGTCGATCGACGTCTCGCCGGCCCATTCTGAGGCCTTTTCTATTTCATGCTGTTCGATGGCGACCGGCGGATTCCCAGTTTCCCCATTCTGGTTGACCGCTTCGAAGCAGTCACTCACGGCGCCGTTCGTGCAACGGGGCAGCAGCGGCAGCCCAAACGCTTCGGAGTAGACCCGCAGATCGACTTCGGCTTCGGGGTCGGCGTAGGCGTCGACAAGCGCGATCGTCTGCGGTTCGCCCACGGGCGCATCGGGGCGTTCGCCAGGGAAATAGGCGCTGCGCAAGTCATCGGGGCTCAGGCCATACGCGCCTGTTGCGATGGCTGGCGAGGCGTCCGAGTCCAGCGTCACCCCCAGCGGGTGGGTGTGCGCTCGCGCAGCCGCCGTTCGCGGAACTAGCTCCGACGCCAGGCACGTCGCTTCGCCGGGCACAGGTGGCGCGCACAGCGGGCGCGTCGTGTAATCAGATTCCGGCAGCGGCGCAACCGAGGCAGCTGCAACGGCGGGCAGGCACAGCGCAAAGGCGACGACCGCCGCGAGCGTCGCGCAGGCCGTCTCCCTGTTCGGGTTCCGGCTCTTTTGGTGCCTCGCCTCGATCTAACCCACCCCCAAGCAAACCTATATCCAAGCGCCATGATAACCGTACGTCAGTGATCGATAGAGTCGAAGCCGGTGCGACCCCGAGCGCGGCGCTCGTAGGCCAGGCACGTGTCCGAGCGCCGCGAGCCCCGTCGCCGCGGACGGCGGCGCTGCTGGTCGCGTGCCCGCTGGCGCTCGCCTACCTGATCCTTGCGCCGCCGGCCGGCGACCTCGCGGCCGCGACCTATCGCAGCGACCTATTCGCGCGCATCGGCTTCACCACCTGGGACACGGGCTGGTACGCCGCACACGGCTATTGGCTGCCCGGCTACTCGCTGCTCTCCCCAGCCCTGGGCGCGCTACTGGGCGTGCGTGTGCTGCTGGCGCTCTCGGCGCTCGCCGCCTGCACGCTGTTCGCACTGATCGCCGAGCGCGTGTTCGAGCCAACCGCGGCACGCCTCGCCGCCGCCTGGTTCGCGCTCGGCTTCTGCGTCGGGATGCTCTCAGGGCGCGTGCCATACGACCTCGGCTTCGCGATCGGGCTCGGCTCGGTGCTCGCTCTGCTGAGCGGCTCGCTGCCGGCCGCGCTCGCGCTGGCGGTGCTCACGGGC
>DATNKN010000434.1:0-7816 GCA_035603375.1 Solirubrobacteraceae bacterium | reverse complement strand
CTCGGTCGTAGCCGGCGAGCTCCAACGCCCGCCCGACAGTCGGGTCCACGTCGCCGCCGGTCAGCTCGGCGGCACGTACCGCAAGCTCCAATGCCTCCATCAACAGCTCACCGATCTGCACCGGCCGCCCATCGCTCGTGTTCACGCGCGAGAGCTCGGAGTCTGCTCGAAAGCGACTGCACGCCCGGTCGATGCCGTCCAGCTCGCGCTCCACCTGCGCGCGTGCGTGAGCGAGTGCCGCGGGATCGGTCACGCGCAGTACAACACTCGTGCCGAGTGCTTCCCAAGTCACGGAGGCAAGCTCGCTGTCGGTTGAGGATCGCGAGCGCGTGTCAGGACCCCCCTGAAACAACCGGAGAAGATTCCTGTGCGGGCGGCGGTTCGTGAGCCGGGGCGGGTGCGGGTGCCGGAGCGAGAGTCGATTCGTGCGCTGGTGCCGGGGCGGGTGCTGACGTCGTTTCTCCAGTGGGCGGCGGGTTCTGGGCAGGTGCGGATTGTTCGGCGGGCCTCGATTCGCTCGTGGATTCGGGAACGGCCCTTGGAGGCTGCGCCGGGGGGCGGAGCGCACTGGAGGAGGTCGTCGATCCCGTGTTCGACGGCGGATTTGAGTGGTGCCGGCCGCTTGTGGTTTTGGTTGCGGTCCGTACGTGGGTGTGAAGCGCTTGGCCTCGGAAGGCGTGGGCCGCGACATCCGCGAGCACGCCGGTAAGAGTCACACTGCCCGCGATCAGCATGCGATTGATGCGTGTGAGCTTTGCAAGCGCAGCGTCGCGTGTGCGGACTGCGCGGGTGTGCGGTGTCTGAAAACGCATCTCAATGGTGGTGAAGGTGTGCGTGCAGCCACAGCCCGAACTGGGGAAGAAAGAGAATCGCTATCACCACGCCGAGGGTCAGCGCGCTCGCGAGAGACAAAACGCGGCCCGCGCGACCGTCCGGGGCCCCACCCCACCGCATGGCAGGTCCATAGTCGGCTCTCAGCCCTTTCCAGAGGTCAGGGAGATGGCCGAGAATGTGCAGTGAGGTGAAAGCGACCCACACAAAGAAGCTCGCCTTGTGGATCAGGAAAAATGTCCCGCGTGACTGCGGCCCGCCGATCAAGAGCGCGATGCCGCTTGCCATCACCACGACAGTCGAGATCACCACGACCGGGGCGATGAGCCGCAACGGCGTGGGTGGGGCGCCCTTGCCGCGATAGTGCGGGTTGCCGGTGTAGTAACGGGTGAAGCGATAGCCCGTGCTCGCGAGCTTGAGCGCGAGCGGTCCGATCAGCACCAGCCCGACAAACATGTGTACCGACAGCAGCGGTCCGAGCCGAAGGATCGTGACGCCGATCACGGCCAGCAGTACGATCAGCACAGCGCCGGTAACGGTGGTCAGCAGCTCGTTACCCGTAGTTCCCCCCGCGAGGAGACCTCTCGTGCCCGACCGGGCAAGCGGCGCGGCGCGCGTTTGCGATTGCGTGGGCTCCACTGCCAAGCGAGTCTGCGCAGTGCGGCTAAGCAGTGGCTAACCGGCTGATGAGAAAGCTCATGGAAACCACGCGCAGGTGAACCAGCGCTCGCAGCGGCGCCTATCCTCGTACAGATGCAGAACGCCGCCGACGTGGATGGGCGCGACAGGCCGGTGTCGCGCGTGAAGGACCGCCACAGCGATACGCCGGGACCTTCGGCGCCCGTGAAGGAACTACCTGCCGTGAAGGAACTGCCTGTCAATCCGCGTGTACTCGTGGTCGAGGACGAGCCTGGGATCGTGGACTTCGTGCGGCGCGGGCTTCAGAGCGAGGGATTCGTAGTGGCGAGCGCCGCGGACGGGATCGAGGGCGAGCGGTTGGCGCTCAGCGAGGGCTTCGACGCGATCGTGCTCGACCTGATGCTCCCCGGTCGCGGCGGCCTGGACATTCTCGCCTCCCTACGAAGAGCCAAGCCCAACGTGCCGGTGATCGTCCTGACCGCTCGGGGTGAGATCGAGGATCGCGTCGCGGGACTCGACGCGGGCGCGGTGGACTATCTCGTCAAGCCGTTCTCGCTGGCGGAGCTCGTGGCTCGCGTGCGCGCGCAACTGCGCGTCTTCGCGCAAGCGTCGACGACGACGCTGAGCGCGGATGGGATCGAGGCGAACCTGCTCACCCGCAAGGTTCACCGGCGGAGCACGCCCGTGACTCTGTCGAGCACGGAGTTCGAGCTGCTGGTGCTGCTGCTCCGACACCGGGGGCGAGTGCTCTCGCGGGAGCAGATTCTCAGCACGGTTTGGGGGTACAAGCACGATCCCGCGACCAACATCGTGGATGTCTATGTCGGCTACCTGCGCCGCAAGCTCGGCCGTCCAGACGATCCCGCGCCGATCTTCACCGTGCGCGGGGTCGGCTACCGCTTGGGTAGCGCGAGCTGAAGGACGTGCGCTCGCTGCTTGATCGGCTCTCAAGCCTTGGGCTGCGCTGGCGCTTGGCGGGCTGGGTAACAGTGGTGGTCCTCGTGTGCATCGGGATCGCGTTCCTCGCGGTCTACCGGGGGACCGGGACGCAGGTCCGCCGGCAGATCGACACGGAGATCGCCGGCGACGCGAGTGAGTTCGCACACAACCTCGTGCTCGCGGACCCGCGCTCCCCCAAGCAGGCCACCGAGGCCGCCACACGCTATGCCCGCGACCAGCCGTTCAGCGCCAACTCCACGCTGCTGTTCGCGATCGTCCCAGGCGCGGGAACGAGCGCCAACAGCCCCGAGCTTTTCCAAGGTGGTCCGCCTGATGACGGCGAGACGGTCGCCGAACAGGACCAGGAGAACCGTCTCGCTGCACGGCTGCTGACCGTAGGTGACGGCTATTCCACGCTCCCGCTGCCGGACGTGGGCAACCTGCGCGTGCTCAAGCGCACCGTGCGCCTCTCGGGGCTCTCAAAGCTCGACCGACGGGTCGTGATCGGGGTCGGAGAGCCGCTGGCCGGGATCGCACGTGCGCAGCGAGGTGTCGCGCGCGCGTTTATTCTCGCCGGCATCCTCGCCCTCGTCAGCGCGCTGCTCGGCGCCTTGCTGATTGGCGCCCGCATGTCGCGTCCACTGCGTCGGATGGCGGCCGTGGCCGCGCGCGTGGACGCCGGGGACCTCGCCCCGCGTATCCACCAGAACGGGCACGGCAACGAGATCCGTGTTCTCACAGACGCCTTCAACCACATGCTTGACCGGCTGACCGAGGCGTTCGCCGGCCAGCGCGCGTTCGTGGCCGACGCCTCACATGAGCTGCGCACACCCTTGACGGTGATACGGGGGCAGTTGGAGGTGCTTGCCGCTCAAGCCAACCCCTCGGGCGATGAGGTCCGCCGCGTAGAGCATCTCCTACAGGCCGAGATCGCGCGGATCAGCCGCCTTGTCGATGACATGCTGCTGCTGGCAAAGACCGAGCAGGGGGAGTTCCTACGCACCCGACCGATCGACCTGCCAGCGTTCGTGGACGAGCTCTGGGACGCGAGCACCCTGCTCGTCAAGCGCCGCTTCCAGCTCGACCCGGTGCCGCCCGGCACGCTGCTGGCCGACCCCGACAGGCTCGCCCAAGCGCTGCGCAACCTGCTCACCAACGCGACCGAGCACACCGCCCCTGAGCACGGGCTTGTGCTCATGCGAGTGCAGTGCGCAGGCAATGACCGCATCCGGTTCATCGTGGAAGACGATGGTCCGGGCATCCCGCCCGATCAACGCGAGCGGGTCTTCGACCGTTTCCACCGCACCGACTCCGCGCGCGATCGCGCCTCCGGCGGCACGGGCCTCGGTTTGGCGATCGTGGACGCGATCGCCAAAGCCCACAGCGGTCGTGTCAGAGCAGGCCAGTCACGCGAGGGTGGCACCCGGATAGAGCTCGAGCTCCCCGGCTTCAGCGTCGCGAGCGCCCGCGAGCACAAAGCTGAACTCGCCGAGCCGCAGGCACTATGAGAGTTTTCTCATTATGGGCTGCGTCTTTAGCGAAGCCAAAGGCACAGTCGGCAATCTGACCGGCTCCAAATCGCGGCCACGCCAGGTCCCGTCAACGAGCCCGATGAACACATGAGCGCGCCCACGCCCCTATCGCGACACCAAACCCACCACGCCCTGGCCAAGGTGCCCGAGATCACCCTGATCTTCTGGGCCTTGAAGCTCCTGACCACGGGCATGGGCGAGTCGATGTCGGATTTCCTCGGCCAGCACAGCGTTCCGATCGCGGGGGCGATCGGAATCTGCGGCCTGTGGATCGCACTGTGGCTGCAGTTGCGCCAGCGCGAGTACCGCGCTCCCATCTACTGGTTCGCCGTGATGATGGTCGCGATCTTCGGCACGATGGCCGCCGACGGCATCCACGACGGAGCGAGCATTCCCTACGCGCTGACCACGCCCCTATTCGCGTGCGTCGTGGCCAGCGTGTTCTTCTTCTGGTACCGCAGTGAGGGCACGCTGTCGATCCACACCATCACCACCCGCCGGCGCGAGGGCTTCTACTGGGCAGCCGTCCTGGCAACATTTGCGCTCGGCACCGCCGCCGGCGATCTGACCGCGACCTCGCTGAACCTCGGCTTCTTCGGGTCGGTCCTACTGTTCGCCGCGATCATCGCGATCCCCGCGGTCGGCTGGTGGCGCTTCAGCCTGAACCCGATTGTCGCGTTCTGGTTCGCCTACATCGTGACGCGCCCCCTTGGCGCCTCCTTCGCCGACTGGTTCAGTAAGCCACCATCGATCACCGGCCTCGGCCTTGGCGACGGCACCGTCAGTGCCCTGGCGCTTGTCGTGTTCATCGCGCTCGTCACCTACGCGACCGTTACCAAGCCCGACATCCAGGGGGCGCCTGCACCGGGAGAGCTACTCGCGCCCCACCCACATCCCCTTGCCCATCCCCACGCTCAGCCCCACCCCGGCCCCGTACTGGAGGCCGAGCTGTAGGCGGCGCTACGAGCATTTCCCCCACCGGCGTGCGGATATCAGCGGAACCCGAACAGCTTGCGGTCTGGGCGTGGTGCATTGGGCAGCGAACCCCTTCAACGTGAGGTGCCTCACACCGGAGCCGACTCGGTGAGGGCGCTCACGGCGGTCTCACCGCGTGCCTCCCGGGAGTGTTCGCGGCTATCGCGTGAAGAGATCAGGATGGCGGCGAGGATCGCTCCGGCGATCGCGAAGCCCGCGCCGACGAGGAACGCGCGGTCGTATCCCTTGGTGAGGGCGACTGATGTGCTGTGGACACCTGTGTGCAGGAGGCTCTGGGTGCGGCTGTTGGCGACGGTGGCGAGAATCGCGAGGCCGAGCGCGCCACCCACCTGCTGGGAGGTGTTGATCAGCCCGGAGGCGAGGCCGGCCTCGTGTGGCTTGGTGCCCGTCACCGCGGCGATCGTGACGGGAACGAAGGAAAAGCCAAGCCCCAACGACGCGAGGATCGACGGTCCGAGAACGTCAGCGGCAAACGAGCCTCCCGGCGCTCGCACCCGCGAGAACCACAGCAACGCTGCGGCGATCAAGAGCAGTCCGCCGATCAGGGTGGGCTTGAAGCCCACACGCGTGACCAGTTGTGAGGCGGCACCAGCAGAGAGGATGATCCCGATCGCCAGCGGCAGGTAGGAGACCCCGGCCTTGATCGGCGAGTAGTGAAGAACGTCTTGGAGGTAGAGGGAGATGAAGAAGAACATCGAGAACAGCGACATCCCGATCAGCAGGCCAACGATGTCGGCTCCGCGGAGCGTGCGCAGTCGGAAGATCGAGAATGGCAGCAGCGGGTGGCGCTGACGGCGCTCGATCGCGACGAACGCGACAAGCAGGATGGCTGCCCCCGCGAGACGCAGCAGCGTGCCGGTCGATCCCCAGCCGACGTTCACGGCGTCAACGACCGCGTAGACGAGCAGCGCCAGTCCGGCGGTGACGGTCACCGCACCGGGGATATCGAAGCCTTCGGTGTCGTCTTCGGCGTGGCTCTCCAGCAGTATCCGCGGCGCGAGCGCAGCGGCGATCAGGCCGATGGGGACGTTGACGAACAGCACCCACCGCCAAGACAGGCCGCTGGTGAGGATCCCGCCGAGCAGCACGCCGGCCGCGCCGCCCGCACCCGCAACCGCACCCCACACGCCGAGCGCGCGGTTGCGCTCGGCTCCTTCGGCGAACGTGGTGGTGATGATCGAGAGCGCCGCCGGCGAGACGATCGCCGCGCCGAGTCCCTGGATCGCGCGAGCGATGATCAGCCACGCCTCCGACTGGGCCAAGCCGCCGGCCAGCGAGGCGAGCGAGAAGAGCACCAGGCCGATCATGAACATGCGCCGGCGGCCAAGCAGGTCGGCAAGACGCCCCCCGAGTAGCAGG
The DNA here is from genome assembly GCA_035603375.1 of Solirubrobacteraceae bacterium. Classification (GTDB taxonomy): domain Bacteria; phylum Actinomycetota; class Thermoleophilia; order Solirubrobacterales; family Solirubrobacteraceae; genus Palsa-744. The sequence goes on along the minus strand of DATNKN010000434.1, from coordinate 1,520 downwards.
AACCCGCCGAATGTGAGCGTGTAGGCGTTCACAACCCACGAGAGGTCATCGCGGGAGAAGTGCAGGTGAGCGCCGATCGAGGGGAGCGCGACGTTGACGATCGACGCGTCGATAACGATCACGAACTGGGTCATCGCCAACAGCAGTAGCGCGAGGTTCTTCGCGCGGGGCGTGTCGAGCGATGGCGCATCGGGTTGGGCGAACGAACTCATTGGAAGCTGACCTCCGGTTCCGGTTTGCGTCCGCGACTATAGTGAACTATCATTCCGCTTGTCAAGGGAGTCGGGTGAAAACACTGTGACCGTCACGTCAATCGACACCGAGCGCCCACTGCGCGCCGACGCTCGCCGCAACCGTGCGCGTATCATCGACGCGGCACGCGAGCTGTTCGCCGGCGAGCAGCCCAACGTCCAGATGGACGATATCGCCCGTCACGCCCGCGTTGGTGTCGGCACCGTCTACCGGCACTTCCCCGACAAGGAGGCGTTGATGGGAGAGCTTGTGCGCCAGCGTTTCGAGCTCTTCAACGAGAACCTCCGCCACGCGTTGGCAGATGAGCACCACGGCGCGTTCGCGGCGCTCGTCGGCGCGCTGCGCGCAAACGTCGCCTCCGTCGCTGAGGACGCCGCGACCCGCTTCGCGTTCATGAGCGGCGGCGAGCGCGTCTTCGCCCACGCCGCCTCGGAGATGGAGCAGTTCATGCTCCTCGCCAATGAGCTCGTAGGGCGCGCTCACCGCGCCGGCCAGCTGCGCAACGACTTCCAGGCAAGCGACATCCCAATGGTCATGTGCGGGATCTGCGCGACGATCGGCGCGAACAAGCCCGACTGGGACTGGCAACACCACCTCGACCTGATCCTCCACGGCATACAACCACCGGGGTCACCGCCGGACTAGCTGACGGGCCGGCCGTCCAATCGACCGTCAACAGCAGGTAACGCCCAGGGGCGATCGGTTCGCGCCAAGCCGACGCGGGGATTCGAACCCCGAACCCCCTCCTTACCATGATTCCGCAAGGGAGCCTCCTGGTCGCGTGAGGTCCCGCCCTGTCCGGTTTTCGGGGCTCAGAAGGACTATTTGGCGGGAGCAAAACACCCCCGGCACACACCCCTGAGCTCTCCAAGAACACCCCCAGCAAGACGGGGAGTCTCGGGTAGTCAGTTCGGGTTTGATTCTAACCCCTCGGCCCCAGGAACGCTAGGATTGGCGGTCCGCGCCGACGTAGCTCAGTAGGTAGAGCACCTGCATGGTAAGCAGGAGGTCCCCGGTTCGAGACCGGGCGTCGGCTTGGCCAGAATCCGCTCCAGCAAACGCTTTTGAGTGGTCGCGCGGGCGTTCCTGGTGGAGGATGCGTCGCTTCGCGCGTCAGCTGAGGCCGGCCTTGTCGAGTATCGCGATGAGTGTCGGGCGGCGGCGATGATGCTCGCGAAGATCCACGACCCGGGTCGCGAACCACTCGCTTTGACGGGCCGCTTCGGCCGCGCGGTGGGCCTGCTTGAGCACCGGGACGGCCCGGGTGT
>DATNKN010000402.1:0-2012 GCA_035603375.1 Solirubrobacteraceae bacterium | reverse complement strand
GGAGCGTGTCCAGGAGTTGTGTGCGCCCGAGGTCGTGGCCGACGGCTTGGCGGCGATATATGGGACGGGTTGAGCGTCTGGCCGTCAGCCGTAGGCACTAGGCTCCGGCCTCGTGGAGGGGGTACCGGCAATCGACCTCGGACGCGAGCGCTCTGTCGGCGAAATCCTGCGGTCGGCGCTCGACATGTACAGGCGCTACCCGCTGCTATTTGCCACGCTCGCGGTCGGTGTGATCGCGCCGTACGAGCTGGCGCGGCTCGCCGTCACCGGGGACGGCCCGCTCGGCAGTGGCGGCAGCGGGAACGCGGGGATGCTGATCGTGTTCGAGCTGGTCTACTACGCCCTCGTCGGGCCATTGATCTCCGCGCTGCACGTGCATGCCGTGATCGAGATCGGGGCGGGGCGGGGCGCCGGCCGAGGATCGGTCCGGTCGCACTGCAGGGCCTGCGCGTGCTGGCGGTGGTCGCTGCGGCCGAGATCATCGCCGGCATCCTGATCGCGCTCGGTTTCGTGGCCCTGATCATTCCGGGCATCATCCTCGGGTTGCGCTGGTCGGTGGTCGCGCAGACGGCAGCAGTCGATCACGAAGGCTGGCTGCCGGCACTGCGCCGCAGCGCCAAGCTTGCGGCCGGCAACTACTGGCACATTTTCCGCGTGCTGATCACCATCGGGCTGCTGACGTTTCTGATCAGCGCCATCGCTGCCACGGCCACGGGCGGCGGCCAAAGCACGAGTGTCGCCGCGGTGCTGGTCGGCATCGTCGTCTACACGCTGATCGCCTCCTTCGCGGCGCTAACCCTCGCGGTCCTCTACTTCGACCTGCGCGCCCGCGAGGCGTAAGCTCCCAGCGTGCAAACGCAGGCAAGACGCGCGCTGATCACCGGTATCAGCGGGCAGGACGGGTCGTTTCTGGCCGAACTGCTGTTGGAGAAGGGGTATGAGGTGTGCGGCCTCGTGCATGGGGACCCGCACGAGCGCACGCTGGGCTGCTCGGAGCACCTGCGCGAGCGCTTGGAGCTGCTGGGGGGCGACCTGCTCGCGCCCGACTCGCTGAGGGCGGCAATCGAGCAGGTGCGACCGCACGAGCTGTATCACCTCGCCTCTCCGTCGTTCATCCCGGCCTCGTGGGAACGCCCGGCGGAGACGATCCGGGCGATTGCCGGATCGACCGCCGTGCTGCTGGAGGCGGTTAGGGACAGCGATCCGAACACGCGCGTGTGGGTGGCGGCGTCGGGCGCAATGTATGGCGAGGCGCCGGAGAGCCCGCAGAACGAGAACACACCGTGCCGGCCGACCTCGCCGTATGCGGTCGCGAAGCTCGCGGCGCACCAGCTCGTGGGGGCGATGCGCACGCACGACGGCCTGTTTGCGTGCTCGGGGATCGTGTTCAACCACGAGTCCGAGCGCCGCCCGCCACAGTTCGTGACGCGCACGGTTACGCGCGCCGCGGCTCAGATCAAGCTGGGACTCGCTGAGGAGGTGACGCTGGGTGCGCTGGATGCCGTGCGCGACTGGTCGTTCGCAGGCGACACGATGCACGGCGCGTGGTTGACGCTGCAGCAGGAGCAGCCCGGGGACTATGTGCTGGCAAGCGGCGTGGGGCGCACGGTCGCACAGTTGGTCGACACGGCGTTCGCGTGCGTGGGACTCGACGCCGAGCGCTACGTGCGCGTGGATCAGAAGCTCGTGCGCGCCCCGGAGCAGACGCCGAGCGTGGGCGATCCGAGCAAGGCGCGGACGCAGCTCGGGTGGGAGCCGCGGGTGAGCTTCGAGCAGCTGGTGGCGCGCATGGTCGAGGCGGACCTGAGCGCACTGCGGGCCGTCGCCGGTCACCGCTGAGGGCCCCAACTGGGCCCGTTCGCGGTGGGGATCGATCGGCGATGGCTTGCGCTCCAGGCTCAGTGGGCCAGCTGGAGCAGGGTGTGCCCGACCGGATCGTCGAGTTGCTGGGAGTGGGTGCCTTCGGGCGTGCTCACTTCGGCGGACACGGTGGTTTGCGAACCGGGCCACCA
>DATNKN010000395.1:0-5725 GCA_035603375.1 Solirubrobacteraceae bacterium | reverse complement strand
TCGACCGCTTCGGTTTGCTGGGGGTCGCCAAGCAGCCGATCGGCGCCACGCGGATTCTCGGGCTCGTGCTGCTCGTGGCTGGGGTCGTGCTGGTGGTGCGCCGGTAGGACTCGCCACCGTTCGAGGGCTTCGCCAGGAGGTTGCTCAGGCGGTCGCGACGGGTATGCCGAGATCCGCCGGCTCGTCGCCGACCACCATCCGCGGACCCTCCATGCGCGCGCAAGCAGCACCCTCGTTGAAGCCCACCGATGGCAGTTGGAAAGCCGCGTTGAAGCGTGAGCGCAGATTCTCGACGGCGATGAGATTGACCAGCTCGACCAGTTCGGCGTCGTCGAAGCGCGAACGCAGCTCGGCAAACAGCTCGTCGCTGACCTGCACCGGTGTGAGGGTCATACCGACGGCCAGATCGAGCACGAGCCGCTCGGTCTCCTCGAAGTGCGGGCTCTCGCGGTAGCGGTAGAGATCGTTGACCTGCTCCTGACCCACGCCCCATGCCAAAGCCTGCTGGGAGCCGATGTCCTGGCACATCTCACAGCCCTGCATGACGGCGGACTTGAGCTGCACGAGCCCGCGCAGGTGGGCGTCCACCCGCGGTTTGCGCGCGACAGTGCTCTCGAAGATGCCGTAGCCGACGAGCAGCGATGTGCGGTGCGCGCGCACGGGAATGTCGGGCGTCAGCTCGCGCTTGCCGGTCATGCGCCCGAGCTCGCGGCGGACCATGCGGTAGATGATTCGCACGAGCGGATTGGCTTTGTTGGCGGGTACGCCTTCGATCCTGCTCATTTCGTGATCCTTTCGTGGTCAATCGCGCAGCGGTACATGCGTTCCATGTGTTGCCACACCCACGATATGGTGGTTGTGGTGCCCCGTAAAGGACCACTTTGACACTCAATATGGGAACCAATTCCGGTCCGGAGCTGCTGCTGACGCTTGACCGCGAAGCTCCTCGCCCGCTGCGAGCCCAGCTCGAGGAGGGTCTTCGAGACGCGGTGCGCTCAGGACGTCTGCCGGCCCGTGCTCGGCTCCCGGCGACGCGTGTGCTGGCGGCCGACCTGGGGGTTTCCCGAAGATTGGTGGTGGACGCCTACGCGCAACTGCTTGCCGAGGGCTATCTGCTCGCCCGGCCAGGTGCGGGCACGTTCGTAGCCGAGACGGCGGGCGTGCCGTCGCAGTCGACCGTCGAACCCGCTCAAGGCACGCCCGCGTTCGACTTCTTCCCCGGATACCCGGACTTGGCCACGTTTCCTCGCAGCGCCTGGCTGCGTGCCATGCGCGAAGTGCTGCGCGAGGCGCCGGATCGGGACCTCGGCTATCCCGACCCGCGTGGCACGCCCGAGCTGCGCTCCGCTATCGCCGCCCATCTGCGCCGTGTCCGCGGCGTGGTCGCCGATCCTCGTGCGATCGTCGTCTGCTCGGGCGCCGCCCAGGGCTTTGCGCTGCTTGCGCGAGCCCTCGGAGGGCCGCGTATCGCTGTCGAGGATCCCGGCCTGCCGCCACATCGCGCGATCCTTCTCGCCGGTGGGGCGTCGCTGGCGGCCCTACCCGTCGATGACGAGGGGGCCCGTGTGGCGGAGCTGGCCTCGCTTGCCTCGTCCCGCGGGCGGATCGACGCCGTGCTCGTGACTCCCGCCCACCAGTCGCCAACGGGCGTGGCGCTCTCCCCGTCTCGCCGCGCCGCCCTGCTCAGCTGGGCGCGCGAGACCGAGGGGGTGATCGTGGAGGACGACTATGACGCCGAGTATCGCTACGACCGACCGCCGCTGGCCGCGATGCAGGGGCTGGCACCCGACCACGTGGTGTACATGGGCACGGTCAGCAAGACGCTCGCTCCGGCTTTGCGCCTGGGTTGGCTGGTGCTTCCCGCGCGCCTCCTCGACGCTGTGGTTGGAGCGAAGGCGCTGGCCGACGGAGGCTCCCCGACGCTGGATCAGCTTGCGCTGGCTCGCCTCATGGAGGGCGGTGCATACGATCGACACATGCGCACCGCGCGGCGGCGCTACCGTGCGCGGCGAGACGCGCTCGTGATGGCGCTGGCGCGTCATCTCCCAGGCGCCCGCGTCACCGGCCTGGCGGCTGGGCTGCACGCGATCGTTCGGCTCGAGCGCCCGGTCGCGGGGCTCGAGATCGTCAACTTGGCGCGAAAGCACTCAGTGGGTGTGTATTCGCTTGGCTATGCCTACATGGAGCCACGTCCCGTACACGATGGTCTGATCCTTGGGTACGCAAACCTGGCCGAGCAGGCGATCGAGGAGGGCATCCGGCGATTGGCGCGGGCTTTCCGGGAAACCTCGCGCTGAGGCGACGCACACGAGCAAGTCTCGCTATGCCCACTCAAGCGAACCTCGCTACGCGCTCAGGTCGGCTGTGCGAAGTGCTCAGACGTGCGCCGCAACGCGTGCGGGCGTTCCATCGCGACGCGGCCGCACGCCCACGAACGAGGGCGGGGCGATCTGCAGGTAATGGTTGAAGGCCCACGCACAGAAGCGCTCCGAGGCAAGCGCGCGCGCCATTACGGCGATCGCTCGGGTCGGGGTCAGCTGGCCCACGGCGCGCTGCGTGTTCAACAGCGAGCGGAACTTGCGCTCATGCGCGCCGGAGAACGCTCCGTAGCGTGCCAGCGCCTGCTCGCGCGTGGCCTGGCCGGCGAGCACGGGTGCCAGCTCGCGGGCGCAGGCGATGCCGAAGTACAGCGCGGTGCGAATCCCCTCGGCGGTGAGCGGCAGGCAATGTCCCGCCGAGTCGCCGACAAAGAACACTCCATCCTCGATCGCGGGGCGCAGCTGGTGGGGGATCCAGTTGCCCTGATAGCCATCCGGCGGCAACCCGAGGTCGCCCGCGAGGCGTACCGTCGGCTCCTTGACGTGGTGGGCGGGCCAGAACGAGCCGACGCCGACGCGCAACTCGTCGCTTGCGGGGAAGCTCCACGCGTAGCCGGCGCGGATGTACTTCTGGTCGATCCACAGCTCAAGCTCCTCGCCGGCTCCGTGCGGATGCACCTCGAGGCCGCGCGAAAGGCGGGCGTTTGGGGGTTGGATCGGCGTGCCGTTGGACAGCACTCGCCGCCACCCGAGCGCGTCCACGATCAGCGGCGCTGTTAGGTCCCCGCGGTCGGTGCGCACGGTGTGCCCGTCGCGGCCGCTGACCGTTGCCGTCTCGAACTCCGCGTCGCTCGGGTGAGCTTGATCCCACAGCAGTGCGCACAGCTCGCGGTAGTCGAACGTGGAGAATGTCCACGGCAGCTTCCAACGTGCCGTGGTCCACGGCGTGTGCACCACCAGCTCATCAAAGGTCTGGCGCAGCGAGCCCTCAAGCTCCAGTGCCTGGAGCCAGCCGGTCGGGATGCCGCACGCCGAAGTCTGGCGCTCGCCGATCTCATAGCGGTCGATGACGAGCACGCGTGCTCCCGTGTCGGCCAGCTCGCGCGCCACCGCCAGTCCGGCAAACGAGGCGCCGCAAACGAGCACGTCGCAATCGCGTTGCAGCGGCGTGCGCTCGGCCCCGCGCTTGGTCGCTCTAACCGGCATCCGACCGCCAATGATATGTACCCTGCCCGGTCCGGTCGTGGGCGCCGGGTTCCAATGCGAGCGCACCCCACCCAATCCCAACGGACCCGCGCAGCAAGGCGCGGGGTCTCTGCCCCGGCCCGCGTCCCTGCGCTAGGCTTCGACCGGTGCAAACACTTATAGAGAATCCCCAGGCCCACGTGGTCGAGGGGTCAAACGGACTGCTGCTCGAAATCGACGGGCAGATCGTCCCCAACTACGACGCCACGATGCAGCCCTTCGAGGAGGGCGAGGTCGTGACGGGCAATGTCGTGCGCATCGACAAGGACGAGGTGCTGGTCGACATCGGCTACAAGTCCGAGGGAGTCATTCCCGCGGGCGAGCTGTCGATCCGCAAGTCGGTCGATCCGCGTGAGGAGGTGTCGCTCGGCGAGGAGGTCGACGCGATGGTCCTCACCAAGGAGGACCAGGACGGACGCCTGATCATGTCCAAGAAGCGTGCTCGCTTCGAGAAGGCATGGCGGCGCATCGAGGCCGCCGCCGAGTCTGGCGAGCCGGTGATCGGCTCTGTCATCGAGGTCGTCAAGGGCGGACTCATCATTGACCTTGGGGTGCGTGGCTTCCTGCCCGCCTCGCTCGTCGACATCCGTCGCGTGCCGAACCTCGACGAGTACCTGGGCACCCAGATAGAGACGAAGGTGATCGAGCTCAACCGCTCGCGCAACAACGTCGTGCTCTCGCGCCGCGCGGTGCTGGAGGAGGAGCGCAAGGAGGTCCGCCAGCAAATCCTCGACCGCCTGCAACCAGGGCTTGTCGTGGAGGGTCAGATCTCCAATATCGTGGACTTCGGCGCGTTCGTGGACCTCGACGGGATCGACGGCCTGATCCACATTTCCGAGCTTTCGTGGTCGCACGTCAACCATCCCAGTGAGATTCTGGGTATCGGCGACACCGTGCAGGTGAAGGTGCTCGACATCGACCGCGACCGCCAGCGCATCTCCCTCGGGCTCAAGCAGACCCAGGAAGATCCGTGGCAGCGGATCGTGGACACCTACAACGTCAACGACGAGCTTGCCGGCAAGGTCACCAAGGTCGTCACTTTCGGCGCGTTCGTAGAGGTGCTCGACGGCGTTGAGGGGCTCGTGCACATCTCAGAGCTTGCCGGCCACCATGTCGAGAGTCCGCGTGAGATCGTGCATCCAGGCGATGAGATCCGCGTGAAGATTCTCGAGATCGACTCCGAGCGCCGGCGCCTGTCGCTGTCGGCCAAGCGCGTCGAGGATCAGATCCTGCCGCTGCCCCGTCCCGATGCGCCTGCCGCATCGCCGGCCGAGCCCCAGGACGTGGCCGACGAGCAAGTGGTGCTCGAGGATTCGCTCGACGTGGCCGTCGGAGAGGACGCCGGTGAGATCGCTGCCGAGCAGGCAGCTGCGGATGCTGCGGAGGCCGATGTCGCACCGGAGCCTGTAGCGGAGGTCGCCGCAGTCGAGACGCCCCCCGCTGAGGAGCCCGCCGCTGAGGAGCCAGCCGCCGAGGAGCCTCCCGCGGAGGAGCCAGCCGCCACCCAGGTCGTCTCGTCGGATGCGTCCTCGGCCGAGGTGCCGACGGGCGAGGAGCCTGTGGCGGAGGCGTTGGCCGCGGAGGTGTCCGTCGAGGAGCCTGCCGTGGACGAGCCCGCCGCCGAGCAGGAGCCCGCTGTCGAGGAGGAGCCGGTGGCCGCAGTCGAGCCGTCGGTCGCCGAGCCGTCCTCGGACGCGCAGCCGGTCGTCGAGCAAGCACAAGACTGACGGGTTCGGACCGGTGCCGCCGGTGATGCCGTTTGTCGGGCTCACCGGTGGCATGGCAGCAGGCAAGTCGACGGCGCTGGAGGCACTGCGAGAGCTTGGCGCGCAGGTGCTCTCGACCGACGCGGTGGTGCACGAGCTGTATCGCGATGCGCGAGTGCGCGACGCCGTCGTGCAACGTTGGGGCACGGAGGTGGTGCCCCACGGGGTCGTGGATCGCGCGGCCGTGGCGGCGAGAACATTTGCCGGTGGGGAAGAGGACCGCCGCTGGCTGGAGAGCCTGCTGTGGCCACTCGTCGGTGCACGAATGGCGGCTTGGCTTGAGTCAGTGCGCGCGCTGCGCCCCGCTCCGAGAGCTGCCGTCGTCGAGGTCCCCCTGCTGTTCGAGGCGGGTATGGAGAGCGGTTTCGACGCGACGATAGCGGTGATCGCGCGGGA
>DATNKN010000391.1:0-2494 GCA_035603375.1 Solirubrobacteraceae bacterium | reverse complement strand
GGGTCCCCGCCTCGACAGCGACGCCCGTCCGTGCGTTGAGGGGCAGCGCCATGGCGTTCCGGCGGCCATCTCTTCGCGTATGGAGGGATCGCGCCGCCGGGCACCCGCGGCCGTCCGCACGTACGTCGACGGGCTGCGCCGCTAGGATCGCAGGCGTATGGCGGTAGCTCCCAAGTCCAGCACGCCGCGCGCCTCCTCGCTTCCCGACGGCGAGGCCGAGCTGCGCAAGCTCTCGATCGACACGATCCGCGGGCTGGCGATGGACGCCGTGCAGAAGGCCGATGCGGGCCATCCCGGCACCGCGATGGCGCTCGCCCCACTCGGCTACACGCTCTACCGCCACGTCCTGCGCCTCAATCCCGCCGACATCGCCTGGCGCGACCGCGACCGCTTCGTACTCAGCGCCGGCCATGCGTGCGTGTTGCAATACGCGCTCACGCACCTCTGCGGCTTCGACCTGACGCTCGAGGACCTGCAGAGCTTTCGCCAGTGGGGCTCGCGCACGCCTGGCCATCCCGAGCGCGGACACGTGCCCGGCGTCGAGGTCACCACCGGGCCGCTCGGCCAGGGCGTCGCCAACGCCGTCGGCCTGGCGATGGCCGAGCGCTTCCTGGCCGAGACCTTCAACCGGCCCGGCTATGAACTTGTAGACCACCACACCTACGCGATCTGCTCAGACGGCGACATGATGGAGGGCGTCAGCCAGGAAGCCGCCTCGATCGCCGGTCACTTCGGCCTCGGCAAGCTGACCGTCTGCTACGACGACAACCGCATCACGATCGACGGCACCACCTCGATCTCCTTCGACACCGAGAACCACATCGCGCGCATGCACGCCGACGGCTGGCATGTGCAGCGCGTCGAGGACTCGGAGGACGTCGATGCTCTGTACAGGGCGCTACAAATCGCACGCGCGGAAACAGAGCGGCCCTCGTTCATTCAGGTGCGCTCGCACATCGCCTACCCGGCACCCAACGCCGTGGACACGGCCAAAGCGCACGGCGCTCCGCTCGGGGAAGAGGAGGTGCGCGCTACCAAGGTCGCGATGGGCTTCGACCCCGAGCTGAAGTTCCACGTCGAGTCGAGCGTGTATGAGCACATGAGCCTGCGCGAATCGGGTGCCGCCGCACAGCGCGAGTCCGAGCAGCGCGAGCAAGCATGGCGCGAGCGCTACCCGCAGCTCCTCGAGGATTGGGAGCGGGCCTGGTCGGGTCGCCTGCGCGAGGGTTGGAGCGAGGCGCTTCCGAGCTTCGCCGCCGGCGAGCAGATCGCCACACGCTCGGCCGGGCAGAAGACGATGGCCACATTCAGCTCCTTCGCCCCAACGATGGTGGGGGGTGCCGCCGACCTGGTCGAGTCCACCAAGACGGTGTTCGAGGGTGCCGGCGAGTATTCCCACGTACACGTCGGGCGCAACATCCCCTTCGGCATCCGCGAGCACGCGATGGGTGCGATCGTCAACGGGCTCGCCGCGCACGGCGGCATGGTCAAGCCTTACGGCTCCACCTTCCTCGTCTTCTCCGACTACATGCGCGGGAGCGTGCGCCTCTCGGCGCTGATGGGGCTACCCGTCGTGTGGGTGTGGACACACGACTCCGTCGGCCTCGGCGAGGACGGCCCCACCCACCAGCCAGTCGAGCACTACGCCGCGCTTCGCGCCATCCCCGGCCTGTGGGTGATTCGTCCTGCCGACGCGGAGGAGACGGTCGGCGCCTGGAAGGCCGCCCTCGAGCGCACAGACGGGCCCGTCGCGCTGCTGCTTTCGCGCCAAAACCTGCCCGTGCTCGACCGCTCGCAGGTCGTCGCGGTCGAGGGGGTGGAGCGCGGCGCGTACGTGCTGTGGGAGTCGGGCGCCGCGGGGAACGGCGCGGGCGCCGGCGAGGGCGGTTCGACCAGCCCTGGCGGTGCCGACCCCGAGTTGGTTCTGATCGCGACCGGCAGTGAGGTGGCTCCAGCCCTCGCGGCGGCACGTCAGCTCGCCGGGGAGGGCACGCGCGTGCGGGTCGTCTCAATGCCCTGCATGGAGCGCTTCGAAGCCCAGCCCGCCGAGTATCGAAACGACGTCATTCCGCGCGCGGTGCCAGCGCGTCTGGCAGTCGAGGCCGGCGTCAGCATGAGCTGGTGGAAGTGGGTCGGCGACCGCGGCGATGTGATCGGCATCGACCACTTCGGCGCCTCCGCGCCTGGGCCCGTCGTGCTCGAGAAGTTCGGTTTCACCGCCGACTCGATTGCCTCGCGTGCGCGCGCCATGCTCGGCCAGGGAGGCTGATGGTGGGTCGCCCGCTGCTTTACTCGGGAACGACCCCATATCCATAAAAAATTCTGTCGAGAAATATTGAGCCCGCCCGCTCGCTAGGAGCCAAGATGTCCTCAACCAAGCTTTCTCCCCTGCACAGCCTCTCCGCTCTCGGCCAGAGCGTGTGGATCGATTTCCTCTCGCGCGAGGCGATCCGCGGCGGGCACCTGGCGCAGCTGATCGACGACGACGCGATCG
>DATNKN010000324.1:0-5324 GCA_035603375.1 Solirubrobacteraceae bacterium | reverse complement strand
CCTGGTGCGGGCGCGGGCGGCCAGCGGGGAGGCGAGCCGCGCCAGCGGGCCGCGGGCGGTGGCGTAGACCTCGCTCGCGGGATGTTTGTCGGTTGCCACGCGTCGCAGCTTATGCGCAGCGGCAGCCGCTCAACGCGAGCTTCACAGATCGCCGGCCGGCCCGCGCCTACAATATGCCCATGGCCTCCGAGCGTCAGATCCACGTTGGGCCCGTGCCGATCGGCGGCGGGGCACCCGTGGCCGTGCAGACGATGACCAAGACCGAGACCGCGAACCTCGCGGCCACGATGGAGCAGATCCTCAAAGTGGCCGATGCCGGCGCTGACATCGTGCGAGTGGCGGTGCCGCGCGAGCAGGACGCCGAGGCACTGAAGCAGATCGTGAAGCAGTCGCCGATCCCGGTGATCGCCGACATCCACTTCAACCACACGCTCGCGCTGAAGGCGATCGAAGCGGGTGCGCACTGCGTGCGGCTGAACCCAGGCAACATCGGCGGTCCGGAGAAGGTCGCCGAGGTGATCGCGCTGGCCAAGCAGACTGGGACGCCGCTGCGCGTGGGGGTCAACAGCGGCTCGCTGCCCAAGCACTTGCGCGAGCTGGAGTACGAGAACCCCGTCGAGGCGCTGGTGACCGCGGCCGTGGAGACAGTCGAGCTGATGGAGCGCCTCGATTTCCACAACTTCAAGGTGTCGATGAAGTCCACGTCGGTGCCAAACACGATCGCCTCCAACCGGATGCTCGCCGAGCGCATCCCCTATCCGCTGCACCTGGGCGTGACCGAGGCTGGCACGAAGTGGTCGGGCTCGCTGAAGTCGGCTGTGGGCCTGGGCACGCTGCTGGCGGACGGCATCGGCGACACGATCAGGATCTCGCTATCCACCTTCCATGCCGAGGAGGAGGTGAAGGTAGCCTGGGAGATCCTCAAGGCGCTGAAGCTGCGCGAGAAGGGGCCCGTGCTGATCGCCTGCCCGACCTGCGGGCGCCTGCAGTTCGACATGGACACGGTCGTCGCCGAAGTGGAGCGGCGCCTGGAAGCGTATGAGGACCCGATCGAGGTGTCGGTGCTCGGCTGCGCGGTGAACGGCATCGGTGAGGCCCGCCACGCCGACTTCGGCATCACCGGCGCGAAGGACATGGGCATGATCTACTCCAAGGGCGAGCCCCTGAAGAAGGTGCCCACCGAGCAGCTGGTGGACGAGCTGTTCAAGGAGATCGACCGCTACTACGCCGCCGGCAAGACGGTGACGCGCGACGAGCGCGCCGCCGCGGAGGCGCGCGAGTGGCTGGCCGCCAACGAGGATGCCACGGCGATGACCCCAGAGAAACTGGCCGCGCTGGAGGCAGCGACCGCCGAGCAGGAAACCGAGGCGGATGCGGTGCTCGAGTCGATGCTCGCCGGCGCCTCAGAGGGTCAGCCGGTCGGCGCGGCGAGCGGCAAAGGCACTTTGAATGGCGACGTCACGCTCGACGAGGCGACATCTCCGGTCGCCGGTCGGCGATTCAACCGCGGTTAGTGAGGGCCACGGCGACCTGCCGGGGCGGTGCGCGCACCGCCCCGTAGTGGCGGTCACAGGTTGTTGATCATCACGGTCGACGTGTCTCGGGGCGAGTTGTACGAGGTCCTGGTGGCGAGATGCAGGACGTCCGTCTCCCCCGGATCGCCCGCGAGTAGGCTCTCCGCGCCGGCCTCGACCAGCGCGCGGTGGACGACGGGCGAGCCGGGGACCACGGCGAAGTCGCGTCCTCGCGTCTTGCACGCCGCGCCGCGGCTTGCAATCGTCATGGCCCCGACCGAGTCGATCGCGTCGAGCTGACGCAGGTCGAGGGTGAGGATCGTTACGCCTTCTTCGCACAGACACTCGATCTCGTCTTCGAGCTCGACCGCCGTGCGGTGGTCCAGCGTTCCCGTCAGGACCAGCTTGTGCTTCCATACGGGCGCGCTCGCGAGGGCCAGGTGTGGACGCGCGTGCACGGCCGGCGCCTGACCGGCACGATCGTCGATGCTGACCTGATGCGCGAGCGCCTCCGCCGCCGCGTGATGGTTGCCCGAGTGGTTGGTTATCGTCGTCGTCGACGATGTCAGATGAGGTTTCATAGCGAGTACAGCTCCTTTCAAAGATCTTCGAACCGATAGCCAAATCGGCCGGGATCCGATGATCCGGGGCCGCTTGGCGCTGAGAGACCGAGTGAGGAGCTAGCCCGGTCGCTCGGGGATCAGAGCGAAGAACGAGGTGCGCCACGATGGCTGGGATACGCACAACCGCAGCATCACACTGGGAGCCGAATGGAGCAGAGAGTCCGTGAGTATGAACGACGCCGAGGAGGCGGCGCCCGAGCTTGCTCCCGCTGCCGACCCGCCGCCCGCGCCGCCCGGTGCGGGTCCGGGGCCCGGGGTATGACTCTGGATCACCGAATCATCGTCCCGATCGTGGGCGAGCGCACCTGTCGCGATCGCCGCCGCCGGCGATGCGTCGATGGTGGCGAAGGCGATGGTGGAGACCGACGATGTTCCCGGTGTGTCCAGCCAGCGACCGACTGAGCCTGTTGCGATCATCGATGCACCGAACGCGGCGAGCTCGCGGCTTACCTGCCGGGCCTGTCGGCGTGCTGAGCTCGTCGCCGATTCCGGTGTGGCCGCCGCCTGGCTTTCCCCAGCGGGCATCGAGATGACGGGCGTTGCCGTGGAGGCGTTGGGAGCCAGCGTGGGGGTCGGGGACGCGGGTAGGACTTCGTTTGCCGGTTCTTTGTGGTCCGACCCCGAAGCGTCGGTGGGCGTCTGCGAATCCCCGGTCCCTTCGGTTGTCGGCTCTTCCGAGCTCGCTTCCTCACCCGACTTGTCGGCCTGTTTTTCGGTGGTCTCCTGTTCGTGAGCAGGGGGAGCTTCTTCGGCGGTGGGCGGCGCTTGTTCGCCTGTGGGAGGGGTCGGCTCCGTTACGGGTGGCGTTGGTTCGCTGGTAGCGGGAGGGTTTTCGGCGACGGGTGGCGTTGGTTCGGTCGGGGAGACGAGTTCTTCGGTGGCTGACGGTGGTTGTTCTTGTTCGCCTGTGGACTGGGCTTGTTCGCCCGTGGACTGGGCCTGTTCGCCGGCGGGTGGCGTTGTTTGCTCGGGAGGCGCACCGCTTTCTGGCGTCGCTTCGCCGACCGTTGCTTCTGTGGTTGCTTCAGGTGCGTTTGCTTCCTGCGCTTGGGCGCCGGCGGCGAAGAGGAGGCCGGCGAACACAAGCGAGACGGCGAACGCGAGCGACACGACCAACCAAAGAGCAGGGCGGCCTTTGGATGGGAACGGCATGAGAGGGTTACTGAACACCGTGATCATGGTTCGCTACAGAGCGACGGACGTATACGAATTTAGCGGCTCCAGATCTGAATTCCAGCGCTATTCTCTTTCAGGGCTATTCTCATACAAGATGATGAAGAGCGCAAGGGGTGTCTGTGTTCCGAGCTTGTGATCGACGCGCTGACCTTGGACCTAGTGGCCGGATCTGGTCGGAGGGCCGAAGGGGTTGGGGCTCGTGCTCGTTCTGACGCGGAAGAGCAGGCAGAGCATCATGATCGGCGATGACATCGAGGTCACGGTGCTGTCGAACGATGGCAGGAAGGTGCGCCTGGGCATCCAGGCGCCCCAGGCCATTCCGGTGCACCGAGCCGAGATCTACGACCAGATTCGGGCCGAGCACCAAGAGGACGCCAGGGGGCGCGGCATCGGTCGGTCGGGATGATCGGCGGGGCGGAGCGCGCGTGACTCGAGCCAGCGACCTCGGCGGCGCGCGGACCGCATACTTGTTCGATCCGCGCGCTGCGCGTGCGCTCAGCTCGCTGCGCTGAACCGCTCGGCCACCACGCTCCAGTCGACCGTGTTCCACCAAGCATCGATGTAGTCAGGGCGCTTGTTCTGGTACTTCAGGTAGTAGGCGTGCTCCCACACGTCCACGCCAAGCAGCGGCGTGCTGCCCATCGAGATCGGGTTGTCCTGGTTGGGCGTGCCCACGATCGCAAGCGATGAGCCGTTGTGCACAAGCCAGGACCAGCCCGATCCGAACTGATTCACGCCGGCTGTCTTCAGCGCCGTCTGGAAGTCGCCAAACGAACCGAATGTCGCATTGATCGCATCAGCCAGCGAGCCATCGAGCTCTCCGCCGCCGTCGGCCGACATCGACTCCCAGAAGAGCGAGTGGTTGTAGTGGCCGCCGCCGTTGTTTTGCACGGCGGTGCGCTTGTCGGCCGGCACCTGCGAGAGGTCCTTGAGCACGTCCTCGATCGGCTTGTCGGCCAGCGGCGTGCCCTCGAGGGCCGCGTTGACCTTGTCCACGTAGGCCTGATGGTGCTTGTCGTGATGGATTTCCATCGTCAGCTTGTCGATGTGCGGCTCGAGCGCGTCATACGCGTAGGGAAGCGGCGGTACGGAGTAGGCCATCGGGGCTCCTTAGGTTGGGGACGTGGTGCATGTAATTCATAGCGCGCCATCGCACCCGAGGCGTGACCGAGTGGTGTGCGCGCACGACTTCTATTTTTTGGGCTACCCGGCTTTGGTGTCGCGCAACACGATGCGGGAGCGGGATCACGCGTAGGATGCCGAACACGCCATGACCCGACTGACCGAGTACCTGCTGCCCACGGAGAAGCAGGCCCCCGCCGATGCCGAGGCGATCTCGCACAAGCTGATGGTGCGCGCCGGGCTGATCCGCCAGATGGGGGCGGGCATGTGGACGTGGCTGCCGGCGGGATGGCGCGTGCACCAGCGCGTCGTGCAGATCATTCGCGAGGAGATCGACGCGATCGGCGGGCGCGAGATGCTGATGCCGGTGCTGCAGCCGGCCGAGCCGTGGCGCAAGACCGGACGCCTGGACATCGAGGAGCTGTTCAAGCTGCAGGACCGCAAGGGCTCGGAGCTGGTGCTGGCGATGACCCATGAGGAGGCGGTCACGTTTCATGCCGCGCAGACGATCGACTCCTACCGCGATCTGCCGCTGATCCTCTACCACTTTCAGGTCAAGGAGCGCGACGAGCCCCGCCCGCGCGCCGGGGTGCTGCGCACGAGGGAGTTCGTGATGAAGGACTCCTACAGCTTCGATCGCGACCAGGCCGGCCTGGAGGAGCGCTACGCACTGCATGTGGGCGCGTATGACCGCATCATGCAGCGCACGGGCCTGCGCTTCTATCGCGTGGAGTCAGATGTGGGCATGATGGGCGGACTGGGCGCGCACGAGTACATGGCGCCATGTCCGGCGGGCGAGGACGAGGTTGTGCTGGGGGAGGGGTATGCCGCGAACGTCGAGGTGGCCAAGGTCAGCCCCGACGTGCAGCGGACCGCGGACGGTGGCTAC
>DATNKN010000174.1:0-4729 GCA_035603375.1 Solirubrobacteraceae bacterium | reverse complement strand
CTTCGGCGCTCGCTCGCGTCGCTTCCTGGCCATCTGCTCAACCGCTCGCGTTTACGCTCACGAGCGCCGGCTCGCGCGAGCGGCGCCTGCCTGTTCGTGCATCGGCGCCCTGTTGGTGGGGTCGTGCGTCTGCTTGGCGCTCACCGTCACTACAGCGTCTCCGCGGCCTTCAGCAATTGCGAGCGCACGTCCTCGCCCACCGCGCCCGAGGACACAATGGGCTTTGCGTGCCCTGGCCACGCCGCCGCCGGTTCCATTTCCGCCAGCTTGCGGATCGACGCCTTCGCCTGCTCGGTGTCGTAGTTGTAGGTCCGCTCGGGCACGTGCGGCGGGCAGTCCCTGCCCCACATTTCCAGCGTGTAGAAGCAATCGCTGACGAGCGCCAGACGATCGGATTCGCGCCACAGCCCGATTTGGCCGGGGGCGTGGCCGGGCAGCTCGATCACCTGAAAGCCCGCGATCTCATCGCCCTCCTTCAGTGTGTCCGCGATTTTCACCGGACCGGCGTCCCACGCCCAACGATGCATCGCCCGGTGGATCTGGCGCTGAGGGGTTGGCAGTCCGACGAGGCCCTCGGGCCAGTAGCGAAACCCACCGCTGCCCTCGGCGTCCTGCACCTCCTCGGAGTGACACAGCACCGGCACGCCCAGCGCGGGCGCCGTGCCGCGATGGTCGGTGTGGCCGTGGCCGAGCACCACGCGCTTGATCCCGCCGAGCTTCGCCCCGGCGCTTGCCACCGCGCGCACCATCGTGCGCGCGCCCGCGTCATACATCGTCACTCCGCCCACCTCGGCGTCCTCGATCAGATACACGTTGCAGCGGCCCGGCTGACCCTGCACCACCCACACGCCCTCGGCGACCAGCTCGGCCTCGCGCGCGGGCATGCCCGTGACCTTCGTCTTCGCGTTGAACGCGCCCATCAGCCCCTGCTCGGCGCCCGACCCCTGCGGCGGCATCAGCCCGATCTGACGCGCCACCGTCAGCCCGTCGGAGAAGGCGTCGTTTGACTGCACCTTGCCGTCGCGCACGGTGAGCACGTCCACGCCTTCGAGTGTCAGCGGACTGCCCGTCGGCTTCACGCCGTTGAGTGAGCCCGGCCCCGCGAACGTGCCGTGCAGCGTCCAGCGCACCGCGCAGCGCTCGCCCTCGGTGGTCGTCTCGGCGACCTCCATCTTCATGTCCGGCATCGCCTCCACGAGGCTGCCGATGAACTCGCGCACGCCCTCCGGCGCGGTCACATCGACCTGGCCGCGCACATACTCGCGCCCACCCTCGGCCCACAGCGCCACCGCCGCCTCGACGTCGCGCGCGGCGATCGCCTCGAAGTAGCGCCGCGCCACCGTCTCGGTGTCGCTTTTTGCCGAAGCGTTCTTCTTGTTCGTTTGGCCACCCCGCGGGGAGTGGATGTGTGCCGCCGCCTCCTGCACCTTGGCGGCCGCCTCGTCCTCGCCTGTGCCTGAGGGTATGTCGGCTCCGTCGTCAGCCATCGCAATCTCCTTGTCCGCCGTGGGCTATGAGTCTACGCCTAGTAGTCTCCGCGCCGGTGAGCGAGACAGGTCGTAAACGCGAGCTTGGGAGGGGCGAGCGGGTCTTGCCGGGCGTGTACCGCCTGCGTCTGCCCTTGCCGTGGCCGGGTGTGCCACACGGGAACGCGTGGGCGATTCGCGCAGGCGACGGGGTGGTGCTGTTCGACACCGGCTACCACACCCCGCCCGGGCCGGGCGAGCCCGGCTCGATGTTTCAGCTGGAGCGGGCGCTTGCGATGTGCGGGCTCGCGGTCGAGGACATTCGCCTGGTGGTGTGCACTCACGCCCACTCAGACCACTACGGCCAGGCCGCCACGATCGTGCGGCGCACCGGCTGTGAGCTGTGGATGCACCCCAAATACGAGCACATGGCAGTCGAGGAGCGCGACCCCAAGGCGACGCTCGAGCGGCGCGTCGAGGTGGCGCGCCAGAGCGGTGTGCCCGAAGAGCCGCTGCGCCGCTACGCGGCCGAGCGCGAGCACCACGAATCGGGCATCTCCGCGGTGATCGCACCTGACCGCGAGCTGCTGCCCGGAGTGGTCGTCAACACGGACCTTGGCCCGTGGAGCGTGTATGAGACGCCCGGCCACGCACCCTCGCACGTATGCCTGTTCCAGCCCGAGCGGCGCCTGCTCATCTCGGGCGACCACCTGCTCGGGCGCATCTCGCTGTTCTTCGACTTCGGCTACTCGCCCGACCCGGTCGGCGAATTCCTCTCCTCGCTCGGTGTCGTGCAGCGGCTCGGCGCGCGCCTGTGTCTGCCCGGCCACGGGCGCACGTTCACCGACGTGCTCGCCCACATCGAAGGCAACCGCACGCTGGTCGCCGATCACATGGCTCGCGTGCGCGGTGCGATCGCGGCCGAGTCGCTGACGGCATTTGAGATCGTGCCGCGCATCTACAGCGATGAGCTGGCCATGCAGGGCGGGCCGTGGCTGTTGAGCGAGACGCTCGCGATGCTCACCCACCTTGAGGCGATCGGCCAGGCGCGGCGCGCCGTACACGATGCTGGGGATGAGCCCGGCCAGAATGGCGCGCCCGTGCGTTGGAGCGCCACAGAGAACGCCGCCGCGTAGGCCCGTCAGGGCCGGAGCCATCCAAACCTTGACACAGCTCTGTTAGGCTTCGGAGATGCGGATCGACCAGCTGCTCGCGGGGCCAGAGCCCGTGTTTTCCTTCGAGTTCTTCCCGCCCAAGACCGAGCAGGGCGAGCAGAACCTGTACGCCGCGCTGGCCGAGCTGCGCACGCTTGAGCCCTCGTTCGTGTCTGTCACCTACGGCGCCGGCGGCTCCACGCGCGCAAAGACGATCGAGATCGTCAAGCGCATCCGCGACGACTATGGCCTGGAGGCGATGGCCCACTTCACCTGCGTCGGTGCCACCGTGGCGGAGCTGCGCTCCACGCTGGATGAGATGCACGACGCCGGTATCGACAACGTGCTCGCCCTGCGCGGCGATCCGCCCGCCGGGCAGGAGCAGTGGGTCAAGACCGAGGATGGCCTGGAGTACTCGCGCGAGCTGGTCACCTTGATCCGCGACAGCTACCCGTTCGCGATCGGCGCCGCCTGCTTCCCCGAGACGCACATCCACGCTTGCAGCCCCGAGCAGGACGTCGAGTATCTGGCGGAGAAGGTCGCCGCCGGCGCCGACTTCCTGATCACGCAGCTGTTCTTCGACAACGCGCTCTACTTCGACTTCGCCGCGCGCGCGCGCGCTGCCGGCGTGGAGGTGCCGATCGTCCCCGGCATCCTGCCCATCACCCAGATCGGCCAGCTGGAGCGGATGACGAAGATGTGCGGCGCCTCGATCCCCGAGGGACTGCGCCGCGAGCTGCACGCGCGCGAGGACTCCCCCGAGGCGGTGATCGACTTCGGCGTCGCCTACGCCACGCTGCAGTGCGCCGAGCTGCTCGCGGCCGGGGCCCCCGGCATCCACTTCTACACGCTCAACCGATCGCCCGCCACGCGCGCGATCCTCGGCGCGCTGAAGCTCGCGCGGCCATGGGCCAAGGCGCAGAGCGCCGGCGCGGCCCCCTCGGCGGCCTGAGCCGGCGGTGGGCGAGCGTCCGCCCGCGCCCGTCGTACCCTGCTCGACGTGAGTACCCACGAGGGCACCCCCCATGGCGGGGGGCAGGCAAGTGAGATCCAGTACACCGTGCGCCGCTCTGCCCGCGCGCGACGGGTGCGCGTCAACGTGCACGCCCACACGGGCGTCGAGGTGGTCCTGCCCGAGCGCTCCCCCGAGCGGGCCGCCGCGGCCGCGGTGCGCGAGCTGGCGCCGTGGATCGAGCGGAGGCTGTCGGAGAGTCGCCAGGCGCTCGCACAGGTGGCTGAGCGAGGGGGCACGGTCCCGTATCTGGGCACCCCGCTCGTGCTTGTCCCAGAGCCCGGGCGCACGCGTGCCCATCGCAGCGGCGATCGGCTGCTCGTGCCCGAGGGAGATCATCGCCCCGCGGTCGAGCGCTTGTATCGCCGGCTGGCGCGGCGCGAGATCGCCGCGCGCCTGGACGCGGCCGTCGCACGCGTCGGCGCTTCCTACAGTGGCCTGTCGATCCGCGCGCAGAGCACGCGCTGGGCCTCCTGCTCGGCGAAGGGCGCGATGAGTTTCAACTGGCGACTGTTGCTTGCTCCCGAGCCGGTGCTCGACTACGTGGTGTGGCACGAGGTCTGCCACCTCGACGTGCGCGACCACTCGCCGCGCTTCTGGGCCTTGGTGGAGCAGCGCTACCCCGGCTGGCGCGAGCAGCGCGACTGGCTGCGGCGCCATGGTGCGACGCTGGTGCTATAGGGCCGCTCATTTCGCCTTGGTGCGTGCTCTCCTCGGTCTGTATGGCACCCGGCGGACCGGGGGAGAGGTGCGGGTGTCGCGGTGCGGACTGGCAAGCTGACGCTCCAGGGCGGTGAACGCGTCGATGATCTCGGGGGCCTCGTAGGCGCGGCTGCGTTTGTCGATCGTTACCGGCTTCAGGATGCCGGCTTCGATGAGCCGCTCGATGGCGTCATGTGTGGGCTTGAACGTGCGGCCGAGCAATGCTTCTGCACTGTGGATGGTGAGGATCGGGGCGCCGGGCAGCTGCGCGAAGTTCAGAACTGGATCGGCGGAAGCGACTACAACCCCTGCTCGGCGGCATACGTACCCCCGCCTGCAGAGCATGTCCCAGAACTGTTCGACGACCTCTGTGCCTTCTGCAATACCGACGAGCT
>DATNKN010000301.1:0-3023 GCA_035603375.1 Solirubrobacteraceae bacterium | reverse complement strand
GATCACCTCCTCGGAGGGAACCCACAGTGGCACCTGCTCACGCACGTTCGCCATCGCGGCCCTATCCTGACATGCCTGTGAGCATCGAGTCATTGCGCGGCGAGTTTCCCGTGTTCGAGCGGATCGCGTATTTGAACGCCGGCACCGACGGCCCGCTGCCCACCGCGGCCGCCGAAGCGAGCGCCGCCGAGCTGCTGGGCGAGGCCCGCCGCGGTCGCACCAGCGAGCATTTCGAACGCCGCCACGACCTGGGCGATCGGCTACGCACGGCATACGCTCGCGCGCTCGGCTGCGATGCAAGCGACGTCGCACTCACCACCTGCACGAGCGAGGGACTCGCAAGCGTGATCGACGGACTCGGGCTGGCCCCGGGCGAGGAGATCCTCACAAGCGAGGAGGAGCATCCCGGCCTGCTCGGAGCGCTCGCGGCAGCGCGCGAGGTGAGTGGCGTGTCTGTGCGCGCAGTGCCGCTACAGGACATCGCCGGCGCAGTCCGACCAAGCACGCGCCTGCTCGCCTGCTCGCACGTCAGCTGGATGACCGGCCGGCTCGCCCCCAGCCTTGCAGGGCTCGACGTTCCGGTTGTGCTCGACGGCGCACAGGGCGTCGGCGCGATCCCGGTGGACGTGCGCGCGCTCGGCTGCGACGCCTACGCCGGCGCTGGGCAGAAGTGGCTGTGCGGCCCGGATGGGATTGGGATGCTCTACGTCTCGCCCGCCCTGCGCTCACACGTGGAGGTCCGTCGGCGCGGCTACGGCAACCTCGCCGACCCCGGCGCGGGGCTCGACGCAGGGCTTCACGACGACGCGCGCCGCTTCGACACGTTCGCACTCAGTGCCGAGGCGCTCGCGTGCGCGCTGACAGCGGTAGAGCTGCTGGAGGGCATCGGCTGGCGCCAGGTGCACGAGCGCGCGATCGAGCTTGCCGCACGCCTGGCCGAGATGCTGGCCTGTGCCGGCCGCGAGGTGACACCGCGCGGGCGCAGCACGCTCGTGTCGTTTGCGAGCCCCGACCCACTGGCCGAGCGAGCACGTCTGGGTGAGCTGGGGGTCGTACTGCGCGACATCCCCGGGGAGACACGGCTGCGAGCCTCGGTCGGCGCATGGAATAGCGAGAGCGACTTGCGACGCCTGCTCGACGGGCTCGAAACGCACGCCTAGCACTGCTTAACGGTTCCTTAGCACGCCGATGCGGTTTGCTTGTATCGCGGCAACCCCGGCCTTGAAAGGAAAATCAGTCCACAGCACCGTGAGTTCAACCGACCACACAACCTCACCAGACGCGGAGCAGACACTCCTCCAACCACCCGCAACGGGGACGCAATCCTCCGACCCGGTCGAGTCGAGCGTGTCGGCCTTGCAGGCAGAGCCGCCGCTGCCCGACCCGCAAGATACGGCCGTCGCCGCGCCGCCCGTGGGACCGCCAGCGGGTGGTACCGCACGAGTCGCGGCGCCGGGCGAGCCGCATGCAGGAACGCCGCCGCCGCCGCGCGCGCGAGCGTGGCACCTGGCGCTCGTCCCGATTCTCGCGCTCTCCGCCGTGCTCGACACGCACCGGCTCGCACAGAACGGGTATGCAAACACGTTCTACTCGGCCGGCGTGAAGTCAATGCTGCAGTCGTGGCACAACTTCTTCTTCGCGTCCTTCGATCCCGGTGGGCTGGTGAGCATCGACAAGCCACCGCTCGCGCTCTGGCTGCAGGCAGCGAGCGCCAAGCTGTTCGGCTTCTCGCCACTCAGCCTGTTGCTGCCAGAGGCGATCGTCTCGATGCTCGCGGTCGCGGTGCTCTACAGGATCCTCTACCGCCGCCTCGGCATCGCCGCCGCGCTCGCGGGCGCGCTCGCACTCGCCGTGTTCCCCTCGTTCGTCGCGGTCTCGCGCGACAACGGCGTGGACCCGCTGCTGATTCTGCTGTTGATCCTCGCATGCGGCGCGGCTCTGAACGCGATCGAAGACGGGCGCTGGCGTTGGCTACTCGCATGCGCCGTGCTGATCGCGCTTGCCTTCAACACCAAGACGCTCGCCGCGTACCTGGTTGTGCCCGGCATCGCACTCGCTTACATGCTGTGCGCACCGGGCACGTGGCTTCGCCGCGCGCTGATGCTGTGTGTGGCTGGACTCGTCATGGGGATCGGCTCGTTCCTGTGGATAGCCGCTGTCGAACTAACACCGGCTTCGCAGCGCCCGTATGTGGGTAGCTCCACAAACAACACTGAGCTGGGGCTCACGTTCGACTACAACGGCTTTGGGCGCGTCGAAGGGGAGGTTGGCGGGCCCGGCCAGGTGCCGGTGGCCGAAGGCGCGATGGTGCGCGCCCCCTCGCCCGCCCATAGCCGCGCGCTTCGGCCGCCGACGCCCTCCCAGCGAGCCCGCCTGGTCGCGCTCGAACGCAGAGAAGCGGCAAGACGCGTGCGGTTGATAAAGCGGCAGACCTCCACGTATCTCCCCGATGGTCGGCTACGCGACCCGATCGTGTTCGGAGGGGCAACGGGTCCGCTGCGCCTGTTCGAAGCGAAGCTCGCCGATCAGGGATCCTGGATGCTGCCGTTCGCACTGATCGGCCTGCTCGCGTTCGCGCTGCTCGTCCTCGCCGATGCACGAACCGATGCTCGCGCCCGAATGGATGCCGGTATCTCGAAGGGCACATCCTCGCGGGCGCAGGCAAGCGAGCAGGACGCACCCTTGCGGGCACACCCTGAAGGGCGCAGGCAGGCAAGCGAGCGAGCGCGCCGCAAATCGCGTTTCGCGCTGCTGTTGGTGTTCGGTGGCTGGCTACTGGTCGAGGTCGCGATCCTCGACTTCTCCGATGGGATCGTGCACCCCTACTACATCTCCGCCGTGGGACCCGGCGCCGCCGCGATGATCGCCGCCGGGTGCGTCGCGTTCGCCTCGTTTGCCAAGCGGCGCGATTGGCGCGCGCTGTTGCTCCTCGGCGCGGTGGCCGCGACCGTTGCGGTGCAGGCGTCGATCCTCGACTACCAGCACTACATGCGCTGGTTCGTGCCGGTGCTGATCGCCGGTGC
>DATNKN010000172.1:0-5762 GCA_035603375.1 Solirubrobacteraceae bacterium | reverse complement strand
AGCTCGTCGGTATTGCAGAAGGCACAGAGGTCGTCGAACAGTTCTGGGACATGCTCTGCAGGCGGGGGTACGTATGCCGCCGAGCAGGGGTTGTAGTCGCTTCCGCCGATCCAGTTCTGAACTTCGCGCAGCTGCCCGGCGTACGGGTCGAGGTGGGTTCCGGCTACGAGTCTGCGGTGAATCTCGAGCAACAGGTCCACAGTGATCTCGTCGCCGAAGTCGACCCGCTCGACGCCATAGACCATGGCGTCGATGTTGCCGAGAATCTCCGTGGCGGTGACGTCGGTCGAGCGCGTGCGTAGCGATCGCGCCGCCTCGGCGCGCAACAGGCGTCTGGCCCCCACCTCCAGCCCCTCGATGCGAGAGGAGGCGACGGCCTCCGCGCGTAGCAGGATGCGAGCCAGCGCCTCGGTATCCAACAGGGCGGTTGCCTCAACGTCCATGCGAGAGATGGCCGCTTCGGCGTCGGCTATGTCTGCGGCGACATCTCCGTCGAAGGCGAACGCCCGCCCGATCAAAGGATCGGGCACGTAGGCTTCATAGTCGCACGAGCGTGTAACCCTGCGCGGCAGTCCGAGACCTCCGATCTCGCTCCGCCACCGGCGTTTGAGAACCTTCGCCATACGACCTCCTTGATTGGAGGTTATCACATAACCTCCAATAAAAGGCCGAAACCTTGTAAGGTTACGCTCAGCCGCGCTTGTCGATCGGCACGTACTCGAGGTCGCGATCGCCCGTGTAGATCTGGCGTGGGCGCGCGATCTTCTGCTCTGAGTCCTGCACCATCTCGAGCCACTGCGCGATCCAGCCGCTGGTGCGGCCGATTGCGAACATCACCGGGAACATTGCCACCGGCAGGCCCAGTGCCTCGTAGATCAGGCCCGAGTAGAAGTCCACGTTCGGGTAGAGCTTGCGCGAGGTGAAGTAGTCGTCGTCCAGCGCCCGCTTCTCAAGCTCGGTGGCGATATCGAGCAGCGGGCTGGTGCCGCGCACCTCGAACACCGCGTCGAGGTGCTTCTTGATGATTCGTGCGCGCGGATCGTAGTTCTTGTACACGCGGTGGCCGAAGCCCATCAGGCGCTCGTTGCCGGCCTTCACGCCCTCGAGGAAGTCGGGGATGTTGCGCGGATGCTCGATCCGGCGCAGCATTCGCAGCGCCTGCTCGTTGGCGCCGCCGTGCAGCGGCCCGTACAGCGCCGCCACGCCCGCCGCCACCGAGGAGTAGGGATCGACCTGGGTGGAGCCGACCGAGCGCACCGCGCTGGTGGACGCGTTCTGTTCATGGTCGGCGTGCAATATGAACAGCACGTCCAGCGCCCGCTCCAGCCTCGGGTCGGGCTGGTACTTCAGCTCGGTCATCTTGTACATCATCCCCAGGAAGTTGCCCGCGTAGGCGAGGTCATTGTCGGGATAAACGTAGGGCTGGCCCATGTTGTGGCGGAACGCGAACGCCGCCAGCGTCGGCATCTTCGCGAGCAGGCGGATGATCTGGATCGCGCGGATCTGCTCGTCGTGGATCTGGTTGGCGTCGGGGTAGAACGTCGACAGGGCGCCCACCGAGGCCACCAGCATCCCCATCGGGTTGGCGTCGTAGCGGAAGCCCTGCATGAAGTCCTTGACGTTCTCGTGCACGAACGTGTGGATCGTGATTTCGTACACCCACGCGTCGAGCTGACTCTGGGTGGGCAGCTCGCCGTGGATCAGCAGGTAGGCGACCTCCAGGTAGTTGGAGTGCTCGCACAGCTGCTCGATCGAATAGCCGCGGTGCTGCAGGATGCCGGCCTCGCCGTCGATGTAGGTGATCGAGCTGCGACACGACGCGGTGTTCATGTATGCCGGGTCGTAGGACATCAGGCCGAAGTCGTCCTCGCTCGTCTTGATCTGGCGCAGGTCCATCGCGCGCACCGTGCCGTCGGTCACTCCCAGCTCGTACGTCTTGCCCGTGCGGTTGTCGGTGACGCTCAGGCTCTCGCGCGCCGCGCTGCCATTCGCGTCTGCTACTCGAGTCGTGGTGTCTGGCTCGGTGCTCATCTGATCTCCTCTCGGCTACTCCCACCGTAGCGCCTATCCGCGTCGTCCTGGCGCAGTCGCGCAGGCGCGCCGCTGAAGCGCGTGAACTCACGCAACTGCTCCACGCGCGCGTGGATCTCCTCGCCCGTCAGCCGCTCCACGCGCTCGGTGCCGAACTCCTCCACGTTGAAGGACGCGAGCGCCGTGCCGTGCGCCATCGCGCGGCGCAGCAGCTCGTCGGAGAGCGGCTCGCCGGGATGGGCGGCGATGTAGCCGACGAACCCGCCGGCGAACGTGTCGCCCGCACCGGTCGGGTCGATCACGTTCTCGAGCGGATAGGCCGGCAGCGCGAAGAAGCTCTCGCTCGTTATCAGCGCCGCGCCATACTCGCCCTGCTTGGCGACGATCACGCTTGGCCCGCTCCGGTCCGAGGCCGATCCGTCCGCGGCCGGGGCGCCCCAGGAAAGAATCTCGCGTGCTGCCGAGACGAGGTTCGGCTTGCCCGTCAGCTGGCGCAGCTCGGCGTCGTTGAGGATCAGGCAATCCACGCCCCCGATCGCCTCCACCAGGCGCTCGCGCGCGATGTCGATCCACAGGTTCATCGAGTCGAGCGCGACGAAGCGCGCCTGCGGCAGCTGCTCGCGCACCTCGATCTGCAGGTCGGGCACGATGTTGGCCAGGAACAGTACGTCGCTCGCGCGCGAGCGTGCGGACAGCTTCGGCTGAAAGCCCTCGAACACGCCGAGCTGGGTGTCGAGCGTCTCGCGCGAGTTGAGGTCCCAGCCGTACTCGCCGCGCCAGAAAAACGTCTTGCCGCCGGCCACGCGCTCGATGTCCGACACGTCCACGCCGCGGCGGCGCATCACATTCAGCTCGTCCTCGCCGAAGTCCTCGCCCACTGGCCCGACGACGAGCACCTCCTCGAAGAACGATGCCGCCAGCGCGAAGTGCACGGCGGCGCCGCCGAGCATCCGCTCGCGCTCTCCGAACGGGGTCTTCACGGCGTCGTAGGCGATCGACCCGACAACGGTTATCGGCATGGCGCGGACCCTATACGACGGGGCCTCGCGTGGTCATACGACGGGCCACCTGTGAACGACCACGTGGGGCGAGGCCGCTCGATGGCCTCACCGTGGGGCGTCTTATACCCTCAGCCTCAGTGCGCGCGATCCAGATAGCCGAGTTCGGTGGCCCGGAGGTGATGAAGCTCGTGGAGCTCCCGGTGCCCGAGCCCGGCCCGGAGGATGTGTTGATTCGCGTCACGCGGGCGGGCGTGAACTTCGCCGACACGCACACGCGCACCAATTCCTATGTGCGCAAGGCCGAGTTGCCGCTCGTCCCCGGCGGGGAGGTCGCGGGCGTCGTCCTCGCCGCGCCCACGGGGAGCCCGTTGCGGGAGTGTCAGAGGGTCATCGCGCTCACCGGGTCTGGTGGGTATGCCGAGTATGCGCTCGCCCCGGCCGCGCACGCCTTTCCGATTCCCGACGATCTCAGCGATGACACCGCGCTTGCGATCCTGATCCAGGGCCTCACCGCCTGGCACCTGTATCGCACGGCGGGACGTGTGGCGGACGGCGAGAGCGTCGTCGTGCACTCCGCGGCCGGCGGCGTAGGCTCGCTGGCCGTGCAGCTCGGGCACCCGCTTGGCGCGGGCCGTTTGATCGCGGTCGCATCGAGCGAGCAGAAGCGCGAGCTGGCGCTCAAGCTCGGCGCCGACGTGGCGATCGACTCCGAGCCGGAGGGGCTGACAGAGCGGCTGGTCGAGGCAAACCAGGGTCGCGAGGTGGACGTCGTGTTCGACATGGCCGGCGGCGAGGCGTTCGAGCGCTCATATCGTGCCCTGGCCCACTTCGGGCGGATCGTCGTGTGCGGCATCGCCTCCCAGGAACCCAACGAGGTGCGCACCGGGTCGCTGCTGCGCCACTCGCGCTCGGCTGTCGGCTTCTACCTGTTCCACTGCTTGGAGCATCCGTCGATGGTTGCCGATGCGCTCTCCGATCTCTTCGCGCGGGCTGCCCGCGGCGAGCTGCGCGCGCTTGTGGGGGCGACCTATCCCCTGGGGAACGCCCCCCAATCCCATATCGATCTACGCGAGCGGCGCACCACCGGCAAGCTGCTGCTCGACCCCTTGCTGTGAGCGCTCAGGCGCGCCCGTCGCGCCGCCCGATCATCGCTCGGTGGCGGCCCGAGGAGCGCGAGCACGTAAGCTGCTCTCGCGCATGACTAAGACCTTCGCCGAGCTCGGCCTCTCCGAGCAGACCCTTGCCGCGCTTCGCGACGTCGGCTACGAGTCGCCCTCGCCGATCCAGGAGCAGGCGATTCCTCCGCTGCTCGAAGGCCGCGATGTGATCGGTCAGGCGCAAACCGGCACCGGCAAGACTGCCGCGTTTGGCCTACCGATCGTGCAGTACATCGACCCGTCCGAGCACGAGGTGCAGGCGCTCGTGCTGACGCCCACGCGCGAGCTGTGCATTCAGGTCACCCAGGCGCTGCGCACCTATGGCGCGCACAGCGGGCTGGACGTGGTGGCTGTGTTTGGCGGTGCGCCGATCCGCACCCAGCAGGCGCAATTGCGCGCCGGCGGTCACATCGTTGTCGGCACCGTCGGGCGCGTGCTCGACCTGATCTCGCGCAATTCGATCGTGCTGCACGACTGCCGCTTCGTGGTACTCGACGAGGCCGATGAGATGCTCGACCTGGGCTTTCTGGAGGACGTGGAGAAGATCCTCTCGATGACTCCCTCGGGGCGCCAGACCGCGCTGTTCTCAGCGACGATGCCCCCGCCGATCCGCAAGCTCGCCGACAGCTACATGTACGACCCGGAGATCATTCAGGTCGAGGCGGCCACGCTCACGATCGACACCGTCGCCCAGTTTCAGCTCTCGGTGGAGACGCGCGACAAGGCCGCCAAGCTGGTCGAGGTGCTGCGCGCGGAGCGGCCCGAGCAGGCGATCGTGTTCGTGCGCACGAAGGTTCGCTGCGACCAGCTGTTTCGCACGCTGCGTGACGGCGGCATGAACGTGCGCGCGTTGCATGGGGATATGTCCCAGGGCTCGCGCGACGGCGTTATGCTCGCCTTCAAGGGTGGGCGCGTGCCGATCCTCGTGGCGACCGACGTGGCCGCACGCGGGCTCGATATCTCGACCGTCACACACGTCGTCAACTACGACGTGCCAACTTCGCCGGATACGTATGTGCACCGCATCGGGCGCACCGGCCGCGTCGGGCGCTCAGGGCGGGCAATCACGTTTGTCGAGTCGCGCCAGAAGCGCGAGCTGGAGGCGATCGAGGCGCACATCGGCACCAAGATCGCCGCGTGGGAGCCAGGCGCCAAGTCACAGCCCACGCCCGTCAAGGAGCGTCCGCGCCGGCATTCCAAGCCGCACATCTCCCGCAGCGGTGCCGAACCGGCGGTCAAGCTCATGCTCGGAAGCGGGCGCGCCGCCGGGTTGCGCGTTGCCGACATCGTCGCCGCGGTCACCTCTGCGACCGGCCTCGACGGCGAGGCCGTACGCGACGTGAGCGTGCTCGAGCGCTTCTCGTTCTTGTCGGTGCCCTCCTCGGAGGCCGATCGCGTGATCGACGCGCTCGCGGGGCAGGAGCTACCGGCGGAGCGCGTCAGCGGCTAGGGCGTCTCGGTTTTAGGGTCGCCTCGGTTTAGGGGCCGTCTTGGTTGGGTTGGTCAGGCTCGACTCGGCTCGGCTCGGTTTGGCTCGGTTTGGCCGGTGGCTGGGGGGGCGGCTGGTTGGGTT
>DATNKN010000263.1:0-5401 GCA_035603375.1 Solirubrobacteraceae bacterium | reverse complement strand
AGGATGCGGGTGAAGAGGAGCGCCGCGAAACCGTGCGCGTCTATCGCGACGCTGAGTTCGCCGGCCTCCTTCTCTCGCACGGCCGTGAGTGGAGGGCCAAAGCGAGCGCCGGTCCGACGCGTGGCGGCTTCGATCACGGCGGGGCCGCCCTTCGCTTTCTGGCGCCAGAGCAGCACCGCGTTGCCTCTCTCGTTCACCGCGAGGTGCAGTTCGCCGATGCTCCGATTTTTCGATGAGAACAGTGTCTGCGGCGGGCGCTCGGGGCTGTTGTTCACGCCGAGGACGACGGCCTGCACCTTCAGCCCTCCGCCGCCGCTGTCGCCGCGAACCCACGCTAGGATCGTCTCCCCGCGCCCATCCCTCGCCACCTGCGGTTCGCTGATGTCAGAGCGCGAGGTCCCCGCGAACGGCGGCAGAGCGCGCCAACGCCGCCCAGCGCGACGAGTGAAGACCCACAGGCCAGTCGCAGACCGCGGGTAGACGACCGTCGCATCGCCACGTGCGTCCAGCGCTACCCGCGGCCCGGCATTTCCCT
Organism: Solirubrobacteraceae bacterium; assembly: GCA_035603375.1. Lineage (GTDB taxonomy): Bacteria > Actinomycetota > Thermoleophilia > Solirubrobacterales > Solirubrobacteraceae > Palsa-744. The sequence continues at coordinate 4,866 of DATNKN010000263.1, read as the reverse complement.
CCACTGACCCTGAGAGCGTCCTGGCGCGACCGAAACCCTCCAGACGGCTGCTCGCCACCTGGATTTTGTTGGTGTTCTGCCAGACCGCTGTTGCCTGTCCGCGAGCGCTCATCGCCAACTGCGGTTCGAACGCCGCTCCTGCCGACCGCCCGGAGGCCAGCACCACGGGCGCCGACCAGCTCCCCTTGGTTCGGGTTGAGGCTTCGATCCCGCCGAGCGTTTCGTTCAGACTTTCTTCGCGGTGCCACAGGAGCACGCCGCCTCCAGCCCTGTCCGTCGCCACCAGCGGGCGGCTGTACTCCCACACCCGCGACGACGCGACCCGCGCGGGCGCACTCCAGGCAGCATAGGACGCGCTCACACACACCAGCGAGCAGCCAACCGCTCCAAGCAGCATGAGGGTCGCCTTCTTCGCCAAGCGCATCGACATACTGAGCATCCTCTCGGGCCTCTACTTCAGTGAAACGGCGTATACCGCTGAGGTTTCGACGTCGAGGATCTTGTCGCCTCCGATGGTTTGTGTAGCGATCCAGAAGACCATGCTTGCGGTGTGCGTCGAGTATCCGTAGGTTCCCCTGTTTGGTTCCCCACCTCCTGTGGCCGTCAGACGGGGAAGCAGCCACTTGTGGCGTCTGTGCGTGGTGAGCTCATACGTGTAGAGGCCGCCACGAAACTTCGGTTCGGGGGGAATGTAGCCGGCGGCTTCGCTGCCGGTGTCCCAAGACAGCAGTCCGCCACGCAGATCGAAGTCCTCGGGCTCGCCATTACCGAACCCATCATCAGTGCCGCGCGCTCTCAAGATCGTCGGGCTGCCGTGGCAACGATCGAGCTGAGCTTCGCCGCGCTTCCCCGAGCCTTGGGCAAACAGCTTGCCTTGGAACGCGAAGCCTCTGTGAAGCCCGTCCCAGGGATTGTGGACGACCAGGCGGCGCACCGCCGGGCAGATGCCGTTGGTCGACGCTCCGGGCGCATCGAGGTCGGCGGTCCTGTCCAGACGCGTGCTGGCGCCGGTGGCGATGTCGTAGAGAACGTTGACGCCCATCACGTAGCGAGCGCCCACCCGGTACCAGTCAGAAGTCCCGTTGGTCTTTTTCGGCAGCAGGACGCTCTTGCCCGTCCGCACGTCGAGCAGCGCCTGTGCATCCCCTTCCTCGCACTCGAGCAGGAAGCGTCCGGCCGCGGCGCTGATGACGGGTTCGCCGCTCTCCGCCTCATTGTGAAGTCGGCATCCGGCTGGCGGGGTGATCGACCGCCGTCGTCCCGTGAGGGTGTCGAGGACCACGATCTGCTCGTCTCCCCGGTTCTGCCACGCCACGAAACGCGTCCCGTCACTGGAAAACGCGACCGTGCCCGACGCAAGCCGGTACAGTGACGACGCGACCGCCGGGGACGCACCGGCGCTGAGCATGATCAAGCCCACGGCAAGCGCCGCCAACCCATGCCGGTAGCGCCCATCGTCACCTGCCTCGATCCCACCCATGACGGTAGTAACCGCCGACTCCACTGTCTGATGCGGTTCCTCGAACACCCGTGCGGCTACTCGTAACTCTGCGTCACTAGGACGACATCTTTAAGCAGCCGAAGGCCTTTTCGTAAGGCAGGTCCGTTTGAAGGAGAAGGACCCCGTTGGGCTTTCGTACGCTCCTTCCCATTTTGCGGGTTCGTACCCGGGTGCGGGTGTTGATCACCGCTCGCCCGTGGATCACGAGGGACACATTCACAAGTTCCCCAATGCGAGGCTGATGTTCGTACGCGTGGACTTCGATCGTTTCTGTGTAGCAGTGTCTGCTCGCATCGTCGCCCATTCTTTCGGTGGCGCCTTCTTCATGAACGTGATCGACCGAGAGATACGCCGCGAACAGACGGGGGCCGCCTTCTTCTTCCCCTTCGAACTTTCCCTGCGGAGCAAAAGGCAATGCTCGATTGAGCCGGAAATAAGAGACGAATCCGGAATTCGGCTTGCCATCCACCCCCACCTGTCGTGTGATCGTAAGGTCCTCGAACTTATAGCTCGACGCGGGCTGCGCACGCGACCCATGCTCCCGTGGGTGGCGAGGGCTGATCTTCAGCTTGACGCCCAACACACGGTCGATGCGGAGGATCAGCGAGGGTTCGCGTGTCGTGCTCGTTCCGGGGAGAGCTTCGCTTCCAAGCGGCGCCTGCGGTCGTCCACCGATCGTGAGCTGCACGCCCCCGCAACCGTAGGGATCGATCGTCGCGACCGCCGAGGGGCTCGCTGTGTCTGGCTGGTTGAACGCGAGTCGGACACGGATACCTGGATCATCCGGGCAGCTCCTGACGTCCGGCTGAGCCGCGGGCAGCGAATTGAGCAGAGCGACGACCCGTTCGATCCGCTGCGCGGAAGTGACGCTGAACGGCCGCTGAGGAGCGAGATTGCCCTTCAGCGAACTGGTTACGCTGACCTTGAGATGGCGCGCGCCCGCGGGAATCCACTCCGACGCAGGGCGCGGCGTCACCCACACCACCTGTGTATCCACGCGAAGCCCCGTCGATCCGTGCGGCAGCTGCGTCGCGGTGAGGACGAGCCACCGCGTGCTCAGCACATCCGCAACCGCCGGCCACACAAACGTCACCGATTCAAAAGTCGTGGACCCACGACTGCCGCCGCTACCCGAAGAAATCAGCGCTGACCCATTCGGAGGATGGCCACGAACGTGAGCCATCACTTCCGCGCGCGAGCCGGGCACTGTCCACCACGCATGAGCCTCGACGAGGTTTGGGGTATCCGGGCCACCAGCACCCACACCTGCAAGCAAGCCTTCATCGCCCGCGGGTTCGCTCGAGGACTCCGTCGCGCCCGCGGGCAACGACACCTCACCGAGCAGGGCCACAGCGTTCGCGTGCGCAGCGGCCTGATTAGCCGCGCTTTCCGATGCCGCGACTCCTCTCACCGTCCGAGTGCCATGCGCGCCGACAGTGCCTATGATCGCGATCAGCACCGCAGCGACTACAGCCCCACACGTCAATCCGCCGAGCATGTTGCGGATACGCACCATCAGCTCAGTGTTGCAGGACTCCCGGCCCGGATGGTGCAGTGCAGTACCGGGTGGGCCTCCGTCCTCGGCGTGGGACCTGAGCACCCCGGATCCGTTCCATGATCGTCCTCGCCAGCGACCCTCACGAAGACAACCGAGCCAGGCATGGCGGATCTACGGGCCTTCGACGATGTCGCCCGGAGGGGTGGCAGAACGGTTCAATGCAGCGACCTTGAAAGCCCAATAGGCGATGACTACGCGGGCCCGGCGACCCCGATCAGGTTGCCCTCGGGGTCGGTGAAGTGGCCGATGACGAGCCCTGAAGGGGATTGCTCTGGCCCCAGCCTCCGAGTTCCGCCGAGATGCTCTGCCCGCTGGAGTGCTGCCTCCACGTTGGGAACGCTGACGTAGAAGATTGTGTGGGTGTCGTAGCCCGATCCTCCGCCGACACCTCCCGGGATTCCGATCCCGTCGTTCCTCGCGTCGTGCTGCACGAACCCGTAGCCGTTTGGCTCCGAGATGGCATCAGAGACCGGGCTGCTCGAGTCGAACTCCCAACCAAACAGCTCGCCATAGTAGGCGCGGAGCGACTCCGGGTCCGCTCCGATGATCTCGAAATGCACGACCGGCTGTCCCATGGTTGCTCCCTTCCGCGCCGATCGCTCGGCGCTCGTTTGCGAAACCCTACGGTGTCGACTTCAGTGGCCACACCTCGACGACACCGTGTGCGACCGCACAAGGGGTCTCCGAGACGAGGCTGACCGCCTCCTCGAGAGTCGCGGCCTCGATCACCGCGAATCCGGCGATCGGGAGGTCGGAGCGTAGGAACTGTCCTTCGCCTGTGTCCACGCCCGCCCCGTCGTGATTGCGCACCTGCACGGGCTCCCCAGCGATACCCATCAATGCTCCCGCCGCGCATAGGCGCTCGTCGTGTCGATGGGCCGCATCGAGGACTTTAGGATCAGTCCTGTCGTACCCTGCTCGATCTCCATACCCGATGGTCACGAATCTCGGCACGAACACCTCCTCAACGGTCGTGTCCAAGCAAGCTCAGTCGTCATGATCGTTGCACGCGGTACTGGATAAAGGTCGCGTGCTGTGACTGTCGTACACCGAGCTGCTCGAACTCGAGCGACTGCGAGAACCCGTCGAAGAGTCGCTTTCCCACGCCCATCACGACCGGCGCGATGATGATCGCCAGCTCGTCGACGATCCCGGCCGCGAGGGCTTGACGGATGACATCGGCTCCGCCCATCACATGGACGTCCTTGCCGGCCGCCGCCTGTAGGGCGCGCTCGACCGCCGCCTCCACGCCTGAGACGAACGTGAACGCCCCGCCGGGGGGCTCCTCCTGCGGGTGGTGCGTCACGATGAAAACGGCAGTCCCCAAGGGCTCTCCCCGCCCCAGCGCCGAGCCGCCTCATACGTCCCGCGTCCACCGACGACCGCCCCGATCCTCGACATCGTGTCGGTCAACCAGGCGCCGTCCTCGCCGGTCGGCGCGCGGCGCTCCTCCTCGGCATAGCTCCACGGGCCGCCAAAGACCCAATAGTGCAGACGCTCACCATTCTCACCGAGGCCCATCCCCGGGCCGTCGTTAGGTCCGGTGATGTAGCCATCAATCGACGTGGTGATCCCCGCGAGCACGCTGGCCATCAGCAACCATCCTTCCGTTGAACGAAACGAGTAATACCCCCACAGACTGCGCGATGAAACAAAACTCATCACGGATCGCCAGCAAGGCGAGACGCATGCCTGCTTTTAGCGAGAGTGGACGCGCCTCGACACCAGCCCCAAGCTCCCGCACGGGACGACGAGGAGGTCCGTCGTCGACGAGACTGGCGCTTGCGCATTGCATGAGATGTTCGGG
>DATNKN010000167.1:0-15685 GCA_035603375.1 Solirubrobacteraceae bacterium | reverse complement strand
TTGGAACGGCCAGACCTGAGCACTCGTCCATGGTCAGAGAGCACCTCGATCAAACCCTATATAGATACAACCTCCCGCCGGTCACGCCACGAGAACAACATGACTCTGCCATCGCGACTAACCGCCGGATCGCATCGACCCCCCATCCAAGTTTTGAATATCGGGCCAAGTGGAAGTCTTGCACGCCGCTGTTCCGATGTCAAGCAAGACGTCGGTGGATGTTTCTGACCGCGATTCCAGGGCGGCACCCAATTGATCCTTTTCCGCCTTCCATGTACTTTAATTCGAATTATTCACGAAACACAACTTCTTACTATAGATACGGTGGCCAGTCGCTCTGCCGTCGCGACTAGCATCAACCGACGAGATTCGGCGACAGTAGTCCGCGCGTCGCCGCTTCATCCCCGCCGGAGTCTCCGCGCAGTGCTTGGGCGATCCCCCATTGGGAGCCCGCCCAAGCAAAGCATCTACTTGACAAACATGTCTTCTGCCCAGTGGTCAGCCGTCATTCAGAGACAGTCAGCGTCACACCAGCAACTTTGGCGAGACCTAAACCTTCCACGATACCTACTTCAGTTCCAGCCACTTCGCAGTTGGCTAATTTGAGACCGGCTAATTCCGTGAACGCGTCGCTGAATTCTATGTTGACGATTCCTCCCCCTTCATTTTCAACTAACGCTGCAGCTTCAGTTACCTTACAAGTGTCGGATATACCGAGCGACATGCATTCGACCTCATAACCAACCGAACCACCAGCTTTCTCGTTAACGAGTAAGTCCGCAAAGAACACTTCGTCGCCCTCTTCCAGTAACACAAGTAGTGTTAACCACGGCAGTTCCAGCGCCCAGGCTAAAGGTTCTCCACAGTTAGCACTATTGGTACAAGTTAGCGCCACCCCGGATAAGCCGGTTAAGCTAATCGCTTCGCCGGCTAAATTTAATAGTTCGGTTATTTCATCAGCACCGTCGGGACCGATGAAACCGTCAAGGATTCCACTACATAACGCGTTGATTTTGATTCCGTCGAGCGTCTCAGTAAGTGCCAGTTCACCTGTTATTTCCACTAATAACGTCGCCGTTATCCCGCTGCCAGATTCTAACCATTCGGCTAATAAGAACACGTCCGCCGACGCGCCCGCGGCGGACATAACCCCGACCGCGCATACGGCAACCAGCGCCAGTCCCAATACGTAAAACTTCTTCATTGCTCATCTACCTTTCCCTCACCGAGGCTCGGCAGAGCCTCGACCGAGGCTTGGAACGGCCAGACCTGAGCACTCGTCCATGGTCAGAGAGCACCTCGATCAAGCCCTATTTAGATACATCCTCCCGCCGGTCATGCCACAAGAGCAACATGACTGCCATCACGACTGACCGCCGGATCGCGTCGACCCTCCATCCAAGTTCTGGATATCGGGCTAAGTGGGAGTCTTAGCACACCCCATTTCGGGTGTCAAGCAGAAAGTTATCGAATGTTCCTGACCCACTCGTACAGGCGCTCATTCCGGCGCAACCGAGAGCAGCCCGTCGACCTTCCAAGCATCGTTCCCGCCTGATCTTCACGACGCCGTCCGGCAACCGCAGCCCAGGGAACCCACCAACGCCTCCTCGCGTTGACCGCTCTCGGCGGCAGCAGCCGCATAATAGCGCTTGACGAGCGTCGTTATCGCCTCACCATCGGCCGCACTTGCCGGCTAGCTGACCTGCCCGGTAGGTGTCCGAGTCCAGGTCCGGGTCGTCAGTCGTCATTCACCGCCGCCGCCAGCAGGGTCCGGCTGGCAAGGATCCAACCAGATCCCTGGTCAATAACGCCACCTGGACGAGGCCACACATTGGGGCCTCGTCCAGGCAAAGCGTCTACCTAATCACTACTTCTACCCAGTGGCCAGTCGTTATTCAGACGCCGTAAGCGCTCCTCCACCGCTACTTTTCATGATGCCTAAGCCTTCTACAATCAATTTTTCAGCCCCTCCTACCGTGCAGTTAGGTAATTTGAGACCAGCTAATTCCGTAAATGCGTCAGACGATTCTATATTGAGTCCTTCAGTTGAATTTTCAACTAAGGCGACGGCTTCCGTAACCGTACACGTATCGGATATACCGAGCGACATACATTCAAACTCATAGCCTACTTGACCACCAGTTTTCTCACTCGTGATTAAATCAGAGAAAAAAGTTTCGGTGCCGTCTTCCATTAACTCAAGCAGCGTTAACCTAGGTAGTTCCGTCTCCCAAAATAATGGTTCTGCGCAATTATCTTCGTTAGTACATGTATCTGCAGTACCTGTTAAGCCAACCAGGCTAATGGGTTCTCCAGATAAATTTAAAATTTCGGTAATTTCGGCGGCTCCATTCGGGCCTATAAAACCATCTAATATGACACTACAGACAATATGGATCGGGATACCGTCAAGCTCCTCGTCAAATAATACGGTCTCCGGCGTTTCGAATAATAACGTCGCAGTGACTGGACTTCCATTTTCTAACCATTCTGCTAATAAGAACGTAAGCGCCGACGCGCTCGCGGCGGACAGAACCCCGACCGCGAATATGGCTACCAGCGCCAGTCCCAATACGTAAGTCGTTTTCATTGCTCATCTACCTTTCCAAGTTCTGACTATCGGGTTGCACTAGATTCTTAGCACGCGCGAATTTTTGTGTCAAGCGGAAGCAGTGGATGTTTCTGACCCCTCTCCTGCAGACGCTCATTCCGGTGCAACAGCAAGCAAACCATTGACCTTCCACCCATCGCCTTCTCGCCTGATCTTCACCACGCCTTCCGGCAACCGCAGCCCGGGGAACCCGACCAACGCCTCCGCGCGCTGGCCCTTGACGCGCACTGCCATCACGTCGACCGGGCCCGTCAGCTTGCTGTGGAAGTGCTTGAACACGCGTGTGAGCAGGGTGGGACACGTGTCCGCGCCGTGCAGCCACCGCGGCCCCGGGGGACCGCCATAGTGTTCGGGAAGCGTTTCGACTTCTATGTAGTAGGTGAACGAGCAGGCCAGTGCACCGTTCTCGGCGGCGGCGGCCGCGTAATAACGCTTGACGAGCGTCGTGATCGCCCCCATATCGGCCGCACTTGCCGCCTGGCCGTAGGAGGCGATCGCGGTTCCTGCCCCGCTGGGGTTGCTCACGACTGTGCCGTGCGTGCTTGTCTCCCCCGAGGGTGGCGCATTGGCGCCTTTGCTCGAGCTACCGCAAGCACTGGCGCCGAGAGCGAGCAGCGCGCTCGCCAGGAGAACGATCGGAACCCTGGTCATTCGACGTAGATCGCCTGTTCGGTGGGGATGATCCGGTCGAGCCTCCAGCGGCCGCGTTCACTTTGCAGCTCGATGTAGAACTTGGCTGGTGCCGCGCCGAAGCCCATCCGCACCGAGGCGTATTTGCCCCGCACACGCACCTCCGCCACTTTGAGCGTGGCACGCTCGTTTATGAGCCGCGCGTGGAGGTGTTTGAACAGGCCCGACATCACCGCCGCGCAGGTGCTACCGCGCATATAGGGCGATCCGGCCAGCGAGCCGTAGTCTTCGGCCATCGCTTCGGACATCGAAGAATACATCAGCCCGCACGCGGCGGCACCATTATCGGTCGTTGCGGCCGCGAAGTAGCGTCCGAGGAGTTCAACCGCGGCCTGTCTGTCCGTCGTGTCGGCGACGTGCCCAAAGACGTGGTTGTTGTCGTTGTCCGGTTCGCCCGGGTATGTGTCTGAGTCCAGGTCTGGGTCGTTTCGCGTTTCGGGCTGGGGCAGCGTGGCGGTCGGCGTCGACGCCGTGGTCGTGGTCGTGGATCCCGTGGTGGCGGAGTCGCTCGAAGCCCGCGACGCGCCGCCGCAGCCGATACCGGCAAAGCAGGCGATGCCAACGGCGATCAGCACGGTCGGCGTAAACCCTCGTCTTATTTTTGGATCGTGTTGCGTCATCGGAATCGTTGCGCATCGGCAAGTTAGCGCGAAGGCGCTTGTGACGCAACCCAATCCCAGTTCCCAATAATGCGGATGCTTGCTACCCTCGGGCTTTGCTGGGAACGCAGATCGAGAGAAGAGAGGGTCACCCGAAATGAAGTCGCTGATCGCGCTGCTCGCCGTTGCTTTGCTCAGCGGCTGCATAGCCGCATGTGGCAGCTCCGGTAAAGGCTCAGCCGCCAACGCTTCCGCCACCGCGAGCAGTACAGAGACCGGCACAGTCTCGACGGTCCCCACCGACATAACACCGGCACCCGTGGAAACCAAGGTCGACGCCGACAAAGACAACGATCTCGGTGCCGCGGAAGGCGACGACCACAACAACAACAGCACGCTCGACTACGGTCACGAGGCGAATGTTTCCGACACGCGCACGATCACGGCTCTCGTCAAGCGCTACTACAAGGCGGCCTACACGGAGAACGGCGCGAAAGCGTGCTCGATGCTCTACTCCACCCTCGAAGAAGCGGTGCCGGAAGACTATGGGCAAGCGCCGCCAGGGCCGCCGTATATGAGCGGGACGACCTGTCCCGCTGTATTGACCTTGCTGTTCAAGCACTTCCATCCCCAGCTTGCGATCGAGTATCCAAAGCTTGTGGTGGCGCGGGTGCGCATGGTCGAACATCACGCGATCGTGATCCTTCACTTCGGAGCGCTGCCGGAACGCCAGATTGGCGTGACTCGCGAAGGGCACACCTGGAAGATGAGCCAGCTGCTCGACGCCGAAGTGTCGTAGAGACGATGAGGGCGCTGCTCGCACTGCTCGCGGTCGTTCTGCTGGGCCTGTGTTTCACAGCCTGCGGCAAATCGTCGGGATCCGGCTCCTCCCCGCACGCAGCGGCGAGCACAACCGCACCGAAGAAGGACCGCGACGACGATGGCGACAACAACGACGACGACAATCAGGTCCTCTACTACGCTCAGGCGGCAGTCGGAAACAATCGCCAGTCGATCGAATCGCTGATCGTGGACTACTACGCCGCGTCGGCGGCGGAGAGCGGGGCGAAGGCTTGTACGCTGCTGATGCCGTTCGTCGCCGAATCGGTCGTCGAAAGCGTCGGCGAGAGCCCGGGTCTGCACGGCAAGAACTGCGCCGTGGTGATGTCGAAGCTGTTCAAGCTGCACCACAGCGAACTCGCCACCAAGAACGCGCAGCTCAAATTCTATTCGGTACGCGCCAGCAACAGGAAGGCGTTAATCCTGTTGAGCTTTGCCTACCTACCAGAAGTGCGCCAGTTCATCCTGCGCCGCGACAGCAGCGGCGCGTGGAAGGTGATGAGCCTGCTCGACGGCATCCTCGAATAGCGGCAGCCGCGCTGTCGCCCTCTACAACGGCCCGCTGTCGATCGGCGCATACATCTGCCAACCACCGAGCGCGCGATGCACGCGTACGACACGTTCGCGGTTCGGGCCAAAGTGAACGAGAGCAACGGCCTGCCTGGCCTGCCGCTGGATCCAGCCGACATGCATCGCGGTGACATCCTCGGCCAGTTCGCGGTGCCTCTGCGCAAAGATCTTCGAGAGGACTTGCGCACAGGTGCCCCCTCGCAAAGCTGGCGAACCCCTGCCGTGGCCATGTTCTTCGACGGTAGCTTCCGCCACCAGCGGATACAGCAGCGAGCATCCCTCGGCACCGTTGCCTGAGGCGGCGATCCGATAGTAGCGTTCGATCAGGGACACGATCGCGGGGCGTTCGCCCGCACTCACCGCCGGGCCATACGTGGGGTTGGCGTCGTTGTCGGTGTCGTAGCGTCCCTGGCCAAGACTGTCGATGTCGTTGTCGCCGTCGCTCGGCGGCAGCTTGGCGCTCGACCCGCTCCCAGGGCTGGCCGAGGAGCTGCCACCGCCACCACATCCAGCTAGTGCGGACACCAGCAGCGCGAGCGCGGCGCCTGCGAGCAGCCACCTCCTCGGCCGCACGAGTGCCCGCATCACACCACCGGGCAGAGTCCGCCGTCGAGGTTGATGGCGCTGCCCGATATGTAAGAGGCGCGCTCTGAGAGCAGGAACGACGCGAGGCTCGCGTACTCGTGGGGGTGGCCGACCCGGCCGAGCGGGATGCCTGAACTCGAGACCATCCGCTCGTAGTATTCCTGTGGCGTGATCCCCGCCTCCGCGGCGTAGCGTTCGAGCTGTCCGCTTTCGATCACGCCGATCAAGACCGCGTTGACGCGAATGCCCTCCGGGGCCAGCTCTCTCGAGAGCGCCTTTGTGAGCGCGAGCCCGGCGGCGCGCGAAACCGACGTCGGCGTGGTGAGCGCATCGGGGACCTTGCCCGATATGGCAAGCGTGTTCACCACGGCACCCCTGCTCTCCCGCAGGGCGGGCAGCGCAAGGCGCGTGAGCCGCACCGCCGCCATCAGCTTCAGCGCGAGATCGTTCTCCCAGGTCGCGTCGTCGTGATCGGCAAACGCGCCGGCGGCAAGCGCGCCCGCGTTGTTGACCACGCCGTCGATGCGTCCCCAGCGCGAAACCGAGGAATCCACGAAGCGCTCGAGATCCTCGACGCGCGTGACGTCGCCGGCAAAGCCGAACACGTCTCCCCCCACCTCCCGCAACGCCCCGGAGGTGATCGCGAGCCTGTCGGCTCCACGTGCCATCAACGCGACACCGCGTGCGCCTTCCTCGACGAGCTGCGCGGCGAGCGCCTTGCCGAGGCCGCTCGAGCCGCCGGTGATCAGGAAGACCTTGTCTTGCAGCAGCAGATCCATCGGGCGGAGACGCTACATGCCCTCTGGCGTGCGCCCGTCGTGCCCGATATAGCCGTCCCTGCCACCGGCGCACACGTAGACGGTGTCGCCCGGTCCAAGGATGCGGATTTTGCGCACGGTCGCGGCATCCACACGAACGAACGTGCCCTCATCCAGACGATGACTCGTACCATCGCCGAACTCCATCTCGATCGCACCGCGGTGGACGAAGTACAGCTCCTCCTGGAGATCGTGGTAATGCCATTTCGTTTCATAGCCCTGCGGCCGAACGAGCGCGTTGACGCCGAACGCGGTGACGCCCAGCTCTTTGCGCACTTTGCGAAAGCCATAGCCCTCGCCGATCTCCTCGAGATGGCCGATGGCGTAGCCCTCCCCCACGACCAACCCCTCCCGCTCGGAGTTCAAGACTCCACCCCGTGCGAGGCTGGCTCGGGCTCGTCCGAGAACAGCCAGGGGATGCGGTGGCCAATCAGCTCACCGTCGTAGCGCCTGCGCCGTCCATACACCACCCAGGTCGTGTCCACCTCGCCATAGCGCTCGAACACCCGCAAGCGGTCGGCATATTGCTCGGCGTATTCGGCCAGCGTCACGCCGGCGTCGTACTTTCCCGCCAACAGTTCGCGCGCGACGATCGGATTGGCCAGCTCCTGCACGACTGTCTCCCACTGCGTCAGGTCGGGATAGCCGAGCGCGGCCGCAACCACACCGAGCGATCTGGGCTCCTGCACATCTGAGCGCACAAGCAGCGCCATTTCCTTCGCCGGGTAGATGAACGTGTCGAGCACGAACACCTCCTGGCGGTAGCGCTCGGTGATCGTGTGCACGTCGGGATGAGCGCTGCACTGAACCAGGTAGGAATTCGGCTCGTCGTGGACACGCTCGAGACCCTGGTCGAAGTCCGCAACCAGCTCCACACACGCATCCTCGATGCCCTGGAACTCCAGGTAGCGCAGCAGGGCATTTTCATGACAGGTCCCAGTGGGACCGAGCGTGATGAAGGTCGGATCGGACACAAATCGATGTTACCGAACGCGACCGTTTAACGAACATCGTGAAAGCGCACATCGCCTGCTTCGGCGAAACCTCCAGCTCGACTGCCACCGCGACGGGCGAAGTGGCCCGGGCCGGAGCGCCTTGGGGAAACGCTCCGGCCGCCGGGCCTTGCCCATTCGATCCCTTGGTTGGCAGGGGCCGTGGGAATTCTTATCACAGATTTGCAGCGCCTTCCAGTTCGAATTCGTCCGTAACCCCGGCAATCCGATTGCGCGAACATTCCTACTGACGGCGCCTCGCGTGTTTTGCCTGCATACGCGCCGTTTCTACCTGAGACACCGGCGGCGGCGCGAAGTCGGAAACAATTTCGCTAAACAAATGTTCGAACGCCCACCGCGCGGACGCGGTGCCAGCGGTGTCTCAGAGCGCTCGCTCAGCGTCCGATAGCCGCGCGCAACGCCTGCGCAATGCGCTGCACCCGCTGCTCGTCGAGCCCCGGGTAGAACGGCAGCGCCAGCGAGCGGGCCGCCACGTCCTCGCACACCGGAAATTCTCCCGGGCGATGGCCGAAGCGCTCGCGATAGAAGCTCATCAGGTGGATCGCCGGCAGGTACGGCTTGCTCTGGATGCCGCACGCCGCGAGCGCGCGCACCGTCTCATCGCGGTCGACCCCACGTGGCAGTTGCACGACGAACACGAACCATCCGCGCCGCTCGCCATCGCGATCCTTGCAGGGCAGCTCCAACCCCTCGACTCCGCCCAGCGCCTCGCGGTAGCTGTCGGAGAGCATTGCGCGAGCCCGCAGCATCCCGTCCAGGCGCTCGAGCTGGGCAATACCCACTGCGCAGGCGATGTCCGACAGGCGATAGTTGAACCCGAGCCGGTCGTGGTCCAACCAGCCCATGTCGGGCGCACGGCCCTGGTTGCGCTCGGAGTCGATCCGCGCCTTCGTCACCTCTAAGGCGAGCGAGATCATGCCCCCCTCGCCGGTGGTGAGCTGCTTGTTGGCGTAGAACCCAAACACGGCCGGATTGCCGCGCCCGCCGACAGGAGTGCCGTCGCCGTGCATGGCGCCGAGCGCCTCGCAGGCGTCCTCGACGATCCCAAGCCCATGTCGATTGGCGATCGCCTCGAAAGCGTCCATATCGGCCGGATAACCGAAGATGTGCACGGGCAGTAGCGCCCGCGTGCGCTCAGTCACGACTGCCTCGGCGGCCCGCGGGTCGAGGTTGAGCGTGACCGGATCGATGTCGGCGAACACCGGCCGAGCGCGCTCGTACAGCGCCACATTCGCGGAAGCCACGAACGAGAACGGGCTGGTGATGACCTCATCGCCATCGCTCACGCCCACGGAGCGAAGCGCAAGATGAAGTCCGGCGGTACCACTGGACACGGCGCAGGCGAGCGGAGCGCCGACGACCGCGGCAAAGCGCCGCTCGAACTCGGCCACGCGCGGTCCGAGCGAAAGCTGACCCGAGCGCAGAACCTCGGCCACCAGCTTCTCCTCGAGCGCCCCAACCACCGGCTGCGCCAGCGGTATGACCTCCTCGCTAGTCAACGACGCTCGGCACTTCGTTCTGGATCGCAACCGCCAGCGAGTCCACCAGCGCATCCCAGGATGCCTCGATCACGTTGCGGGAAACGCCGATCGAGCCCCACTCGCGCTGTCCGTCGGAAGCGTCGATCAGCACGCGGGTGATGGCGCCGGTCCCCATGTCCTCGTCGAGGATGCGCACCTTGAAGTTGACCAGATCGACGTCGCGTAGATGCGGATAGATGCTCTCGAGCGCCTGACGCAGCGCTTTGTCGAGCGCGTTGACCGGCCCGGAGCCCCCAGCAGTGCAGATGAAGTCGTTTCCGTAGGGTCCCGGCGGCGCGACGATCTTGATCGTCGCCTCCGATTCGACTTCGCCGTCGAGTCGCTTCTCGACGATCACCCGCCACGACAGCAGCAGGAATAGCTCCCTATAGGCGCCCGACTCTTCGCGCATCAACAGCTCGAACGACCCATCGGCGGCCTCGAACTGGAAGCCTTCGTGCTCCAGTTGCTTGACGCGCTCGACGGTGCGGGCCGCCGCCTCATCGTCAAGCTCGATACCAGCCTTGGCGGCCTTCTCGATCACGGTCCCGCGCCCGGCAAGCTCGGAGATCAGCACGTCGCGCGTGTTGCCCACGAGTTCCGGATCGATGTGCTCGAAGGTGGCGGCGTCGGCACGGATGCCGGCGGCGTGCAGGCCCGCCTTGTGGGCAAAAGCATGCTTGCCGACGTACGGCTGCGACGCGTGGGGAGGGCGGTTGAGCAGCTCGTCCACGAGATGCGCGGTCTCGGTGAGGCGCGTCAACCGCTCGGGGGGTAGCACTTCGTAGCCCATCTTCAGCTGCAGGTCGGCGAGGATCGTGACGAGGTTCGCGTTGCCGGTGCGCTCGCCGATGCCGTTGATCGTGCCCTGCACCTGCGTGGCGCCCGCTTCGACGGCAACCAGCGTGTTGGCGACCGCGCAGCCGCCGTCATCGTGCGTGTGGATACCGAGCGCCACGTCCGGCAGCTCAGCGCGCACGGCCTCCACTACCGCCCGCAGCCGCGTGGGCAGCGTTCCGCCGTTGGTGTCACACAACACGACCCGCTCAGCTCCCGCGCCGGCGGCCGCGCGCAGCGTCTCCATGGCATAGCCCGAGTCGAGCGCGTAACCATCGAAGAAATGCTCGGCGTCGAACAGCACGCGCTTGCCGCGCGAGTGCAGAAACGCGATCGACTCGGCGATCATCGCGAGGTTCTCCTCGCGCGAGACGCGCACAACCTTCTCCACGTGCAGCGTCGAGCTCTTGCCGACGAGCGTGCAGATCGGGGCGAACGATTCGGCCAGCACCAGCAGGCCCTCGTCTTCCTCGGCGCCGCCATCGCGCCGGCGGGTCATCCCGAAAGCGACGATCTCAGAGTCGCTCGGCGGATCCTCCGCCAGCAGTTCGAAGAACGCCTGCTCCTTCGGGTTCGACGCCGGGAAGCCCGCCTCGATCATGTGCACCCCGAGCGTGTCCAGCGCGTGCACGACGCGCAACTTCTCCTTTGCCGTGAGGCTCATGCCGCCTCCCCCCATGCCATCGCGCAGGGTGGCGTCGTAGGCCTCTATGTGACTCATCAGCCGGTGGGAGTCCCCCCGAGGGGGACCGCCGGCGTCAATGGAGTGGTGGCGTTCGCGTTCGCGTCGACCGGGTCGAGCCATTCGCGGTAGCGCTGCGAGCGGCCGTGGATCGCGTCATCGAACGCGCGCTGCAAAAGGCTCGTGACCTCGCCCGGCCTGCCACTGCCGATCCTGTGATCGTCCACCTCCACCACCGGCACCAACTCGGCCGCCGTGCCGGACATGAACACCTCATCGGCCATGTAGGTCTCAGCGCGCGCGATGTTGCGCTCCACGACCGTGTAGCCGAGATCGGAGGCGAGCTGCATCACCGAGCGGCGCGTGATCCCGTCGAGGATCGAGTTGTGGTGGCCGGGCGTGACGATCTCCCCGCCGCAGACGATGTAGATGTTCTCGCCGGTGCCCTCACACACGTGGCCGTTGTCGTCGAGCAGGATCGCCTCCTGATAGCCGGCCTTCAGCGACTCGATCTTGGCGAGCACGTTGTTGAGGTATTGCCCGGAGGCCTTCGCGTGCGGGATCAGCGAGTCGGGGCTGATGCGCCGCCACGAGGACACCTTCGCGCGGATGCCGTTGCGCATCCCATCCTCGCCGAGGTAGGTGCCCCACTCCCAGCAGGCGATCGTCACGTCCACCGGCGCCTCCATCGGGTTCAGGCCCATCGAGCCGTAGCCGCGATAGACGATCGGGCGGATGTAGCAGGAGCTGAGTTTGTTGCGTGCCACCAGCTCGCGCGTGGCCGCCTGCAGCTCCTGCGCGCTGTAGGGCACAGGCATGTAGTACAGCTCGGCGGAGCGCAGCAGCCGCTCCATGTGCTCGGCGTTGCGGAACACGGCCGGGCCGATCTCGGTGTCGTAGCAGCGGACCCCCTCGAACACGCCCGTGCCGTAGTGCAGGCCGTGCGTGAGAACGTGGACCTTGGCGTCCTCCCAGGCGAGGAACTCTCCATTCATCCATATGAACTCGCTTGTGTCCACTTTCTCGTCTCCTGGTTAGAGCTGCTCCAGCACCGCGCGCGTCGCCTCGGCCGTACCGGCCGTCCCCCCGAGGTCGGGGGTGCGCAGGCCGCGCTCGAGTGCCTGTTCAACAGCCGATTCTACAGCGGCGGCCTCGCCTTCCAAATCGAGCCCGTGGCGCAGCATCAGCGCCGCGGAGAGAAACATCGCCAGTGGGTTGGCGATCCCACGCCCGGCGATGTCCGGGGCGGAGCCGTGCACGGGCTCGAATAGTCCGGGTCCGGCTGCCCCGAGCGAGGCCGATGGAAGCATCCCGATCGACCCCGTGATCATCGCCGCCTCGTCGCTAAGGATGTCCCCGAACATGTTCTCGGTGAGGATCACGTCGAAGGAACTGGGCGCGGCGACGAGCTGCATCGCGGCATTGTCGACGAGCACGTGCTCCAGCTCAACCTGGGGAAACTCGCGCTCGTGCACCCCGATGACCACCTCGCGCCACAGCCTCGACGTCTCGAGCACGTTGGCCTTATCGACGCTCGAGACCTTGCTCCGCGCCGCACCGAAGGCGGTGCGCGCGATCCGCTCGATCTCCCCGCGCGAGTAGGCACACACGTCGGATGCATAGTCCTCCGTGCGGGTCTTCTCGCCAAAGTAGATGCCGCCGGTCAGCTCGCGCACGACCAGCAGGTCTGTGCCCTCGATCCGCTCGCGCCGCAGGGGCGAGGCTTCATACAGCGCGGGCAGCGGCTTGACCGGGCGCAAGTTGGCATACAGCCCGAGCCCCTTGCGCAGCCCCAGCAGACCCTGCTCGGGGCGCGGGGCGTGCGGGTCGGTGCTGTCCCACTTCGGACCGCCGACAGCCGCCAGCAGCACCGCGTCGGCGCCACGGCAGGCAGCGAGCGTCTCCTCGGTCAGCGCGGTGCCGTGCAGGTCGATCGAGGCGCCGCCGAACGGATGCGACTCGAAGGTGAAATCGCCGACCGCACGCAGTACCTCCAGGGCGGGCGCGAGGATCTCAGGGCCGATCCCGTCGCCCGGCAATGTGACGATCCTGTGTGTCATCGCTCCCCCTCTGTAGTGGACTGCGCTCGGCGCGTTGGCCGCACCGGCGGCCCGCCGCCAACTGTATCTATGGCAGCTGCGCACCAATCGGCTGCTGCACCCACCACGATCCGTCGCGCCGCATCAGCAGGATGTCGCTGGCGGGCATCTTGCGAGAGCTGAGCACGACCTGCGCCGTCTCGCCCTGGACGCGTACCTCGACCACGTCGATCGCTTCCGCGAGTTCCGCGCGATAGCGCCGCAGCAGCAATCCCAATACGGCCTGGCAGCTCTTGCCGTCCTTCGTGTCGGGCGATCCGCCCACGTCGTAGGATTCGGCGACCGAGGCCGCGAAGCTCGGCAGCAGCAGACGGCACGCGGCCGCGCCGTCGTCCGCGGCGGCCGCCGCGTAGTAGCGCTTGACGACGCTCGCGATCTTCGCCGCTTCGCTCGCGCTGGGCTCGTGGCCGTAGGCGAACGTGGCGCGATCGTCGGAATCGGGAAACTTGTAGCTGTTGGGAACGGGATAGTCGGAGTCTTCGTCTTCGGGGTCGATGTCGCCGTTGCCGTCCGTATCCCCGGGATTGTCCGCATCGCCGTCCCCTCTGACCTGCTGTCCCGGCGGGATCGCGCTGGTGGTGATCGTGCCCCGCTCTTCTTTGGGTGAGCGCGAAGTGTCGATACCGGGAATCGTCGAGGTGGCGATCCGGGTCGTGCGCGATTTCGTGGACTCGCCACAGCCGCCCGTGCCCAGCGCCAGCACGGCGCAACTCGCAAGCACAAGCAACGCGGAGGGCAACCGCCGCGAGAGGTGCCGTTTGTGCGTCGCGATCCGAGTCAGGCGCTCGACCATGGTCAGTGTTCTTATTATTCATACCTGGTGGAGAATTGGTAGGCAGGACGGCCATCTCCGCGTGCCACTCGCTCCACGCACGTCGCTCTACAACGCCGTGGTCTCGATCTCCGCCCAACCACCGGCGCGCTCGCGCTCAAACGCCGCGATGTCCTGCTCGTGCGTGAGCGTCACGCCGATGTCATCGAGACCGCTGAGCAGCCGCCGGCGAATCTCATGGTCTATCTCAAACGGCACCTGGCGCTCCGCGAAGCGCACCTCCTGGGCGTCGAGGTCGACCACACCCTCGCCCGCGTGGACCAGGGCGCGGCAGTCCTCCTCACTGAGCACAACCGGCAACAGGCCGATCTTCGTGCAGTTGGAGTAGAAGATGTCGGCGAAGCTCGGCGCCACGATCGCGCGGAAGCCATAGTCCTGCAGGCCCCACGGCGCGTGCTCGCGCGAGGAGCCGCAGCCGAAGTTGCGTCCCGCGACAAGAATCGGGTTGGCGGGTAGGTCCCAGCCGGGCTCCTTGGCCCAGTCGTAGAAGAGGAACTCGCCAAAGCCCGTGCGCTCCACGCGCTTGAGGAACTGCTTGGGCATGATCTGATCGGTGTCGACGTCGGCGCGGTCCAGGTGTGAGACCTTGCCCTCGATTGCGTGTATCGGATCCATGCTCAGCTCCAGTTCCTTATATCGGTGAAATGCCCCTCGATCGCAGCGGCGGCGGCCATCTGGGGAGACACGAGGTGTGTGCGTCCTCCCCGCCCCTGGCGCCCCTCGAAGTTGCGGTTGGAGGTCGAGGCGCAGCGCTCGCCCGGGGCGAGCGTGTCGGGGTTCATGCCCAGGCACATCGAGCAGCCCGCCACGCGCCAGTCGAAGCCGGCGTCGCGGAATACGCGATCGAGACCCTCGGCCTCGGCCTGCGCCTTGACCTGCTGTGAGCCGGGCACGACCATCGCGCTCACACCCTGGGCGACCCTGCGCCCGGCGACCACCTCGGCGGCGGCACGCAGGTCGCCGATGCGCGAATTGGTGCACGAGCCGATGAACACGCGGTCGAGCGCGATCTCCTCAATTGGGGTACCGGGCTCAAGCGCCATGTAGGCAAGCGCGCGTTCGGTCGCCTCGCGGTCGGCGGGACTGTCGAATTCCTCGGGCGAGGGCACCTTCGCGCCGACTGAGGCGACCATCCCCGGCGTCGTGCCCCACGTCACCTGCGGTGAGAGCGCGCCGGCATCGACGACGACGTCGCTGTCATACCAGGCACCCTCGTCGCTCGGCAGCGAGCGCCAGCGCTCGATTGCCGCGTCAAGCTCGGCCCCCTTGGGTGCGCCCGGGCGACCGTGCGGCCAGCGCTCGTCGGGCTCGGTGAACCAGGCAAAGGTCGTCTCATCCGGGGCGATCATGCCCGCGCGCCCGCCGGCCTCGATAGTCATGTTGCAGACGGTCATGCGGCCCTCCATGCCCAGCGCCTGGATCGCGGGCCCGACGTACTCGACCACGTGCCCAGTGGCGCCGCCGACGCCGATCTGCCCGATCGTGCCGAGGATCAAATCCTTGGCGGTGACGCCGAAGCCGAGCGCGCCCTCATAGCGGATGCGCATCGAGCGCGGCCTGTGCTGCACCATGCACTGCGTCGCCAGCACATGCTCCACCTCGCTCGTGCCGATCCCGAACGCCAACGCGCCGAAGGCGCCGTGCGTGGCGGTGTGGGAGTCGCCGCAGACGATCGTCGCGCCCGGCTGGGTAACGCCCAGCTCCGGGCCGATCACGTGCACGATCCCCTGCCGGTCAGAGCCGAGCGAGTAGACGGGCACGCCAAACTCGGCACAGTTGCGCTCCAGCGTTTCCACCTGCACGCGCGAAAGCTCGTCCTTGATGCGGGCAGCGACGGGCGTGCCGTCGGTGGGCGTGTTGTGGTCGGCGGTCGCCAGCGTGCGGTCCGCCCGGCGCACCTTGCGCCCGGCCAGGCGCAAACTCTCGAACGCCTGCGGGCTCGTCACCTCGTGCACGAGGTGCAGGTCGATGTAGAGCAGGCCGTGCGCG
>DATNKN010000221.1:0-6832 GCA_035603375.1 Solirubrobacteraceae bacterium | reverse complement strand
GTCGTGCCAACCGCCGGCAGCCACGTGAACGTTCCCGACAGCCGGTCATACAGTTCAAGCGTGGTGCCGTAGCCGAGCGTGCCGTCGACGGTCGAGCTTTCCGTCAGCGTGCGACGCGTGACTTCGGCCGTGGTCTGTCCGGCAGGCACGCCCGTGCCGGCGGGGTGGTGGGGTGAGGAGCCCGAGGTGAGCAGCACGACTACGACCACGACGATCACCGCCAGCAGAACCGCCGCCAGCGCCACCCACCGCTTGCGCCGGCTGCTCCCGCTCGCATCCGCGCCAGGCCGATCGCCGGACTCCTCGCTCAGGGCCTCCCGGTCCGGAATCTCATCTCTTAGGGCGCCGCCGGTCGGGGTCGCGGCGCTGCTGGTCGCGGTCGCGGCATCCCGCGGCCGGTCGAGGTCGGATGCGCCCATCGGCTCAACCGCCCGCTCGTGAGGAGAACACACCCTCGGATTCGCTGCCGCCGGTGCTCTTGGCCTGACCGGGGCCGGGCGGACCGCCCTTGGGGCCGCCGTCGGGGAGCAGGCCCGAGCAGTCCTTCTGAGCCGTCTTGAACGCGGGGCTTTCGGGGATCGGCGCGCCTTCGGCGCCCGGATGCGCATGGATCCGGATCTGGACGCCCCCGCCCTGGGTGGAGGCTTCGACTTTGACCCCGTGTTCGCGCATGCACTTGGCGAACTTGCGCACCGATTCTTCCTGTTCCACCTTCTGCTGCGGCGAGAGGTTCACCTTCTGCGGTGCAGGCCGGTAGCGAGCACAGGCCTTTTCCGCCGCTTCGAACTGCTGAGGTCCACCCGAGCCGGACGACACCTTCAGGCCATGAGCGCCACCGGAATGCGAGACGGATTCGGCGTTGACGCCGTGTTCGCGCAGGCATTTGGCGAAGTCGGCGAACTTCGCTTCCGCCTTCTGTTCCTTTGACTGTTCGTTTGACGCCGCGTTCGAGGGTGAGGACCCCCCGCAGGCGGCCAGAATCAGGCTCGCGACGATCACGCCCAGGATGCCCAGCGGGATTGCGAGTCGCGGCGTCTTCATGTGGTTCTGCTCCTTTTGTCGGTGCGCGCGGGTGCAGCGAGGTTGTACGTAAGTGGCGGTTACACCACGGTGAGCGTCGCTGTCACCGCGCTGTAACCGCAAATCAGGCACGCTTGAGCGATGCGGGTGCTGCTGGTCGAGGACCATGTCGAGCTGGCCGACACGGTGGCAAGGGGCCTGCGCCGCGAGGGAGTCGCTGTGGACATCGCCCGCGATGGGCGCGACGCGCTAGCGCACGCGGCAATCACCGACTACGACGTGGTTGTGCTCGACCGCGACCTGCCCGACGTGCACGGCGACGAGGTGTGCCGCTCGCTCGTGGCGCGAGCGCGCGACAGCCGCATCCTGATGCTTACGGCGGCGAGCACGATCGAGGATCGCGTGGACGGCCTCAGTCTCGGCGCCGACGACTACCTGCCAAAGCCGTTCGCGTTCGCCGAGCTGGTGGCTCGCATTCGCGCGCTTGGCAGGCGTTCGCACCCGCCGCTGCCACCGACGCTCGTGCATGGCGATCTGCGGCTCGATCCCGCCCATCGCGTCGCTACGCGCGACGGGCGGCGCCTTGCGCTCAGCCCGAAGGAGTTCGCGCTGCTTGAGTACCTGCTCGCCGCGCAGGGGCGCGTCGTCTCCTCTGAGGAGCTATTGCAGCGGGTGTGGGACGAGGCGGCCGATCCGTTCACCACGACCGTCAAGGTCACGATCCGGCGCCTGCGCGCCAAGCTCGGCGAGCCACCGCTGATCGAAACGGTGCAGCAGGCCGGCTACCGTATTTAGGGACCGCGATGAGCGCCTCCGATCCGATCGCCTCGCCGCCGCCCGCGCGGTCGGCAACACCACGGGGGCGCCTGCCCCGCGGCCCGCGAGCGCTGGCGGCGAGTTGGGTTGGCTCGCGCCTGCCGCGGCGCACCGTGCGGCTGCGGCTCACGCTGATGTATGGCGCGCTGTTTCTCGTATCGGGCGCGGCGCTGCTGGCGACCACATACCTGCTGGTGAAGGGCTCTGGCAGTGAGGAGGTGACCTTCTCGAAGGGCGGCGTGCAGGGGTCGATCGTGGGGAAGGTGCCGGGGATCTCGCCGGGAGGGGCGCAGATCTTTCAAGTCCATGTCCAGACCCACAGGAGCACGGCACCTGGTGCTGTCATGCATGCGTCCGAAAGCACCCGCACGTCGGGGCATGCGTCCGAAAGCGCCCATGCCGGAGGGCACGCGTCCGAAAGTGCCCACGCCGTGCCCGTGCCCGAAAGTGCCGGCGTCCCGGTACACGCGCCCGAAGGCGTCCGCACCTCAGGGCCCGTGTCGGTCACTCCACAGCAGGTGCAGTATCAGGTGCGCCAGCTGCATACGCTCGCCACCCAGCAGCACAGCGCCGAACTGCACCAGCTCTTGATCATGTCGGGGATCGCGCTGGCGATCATGGCGGTCGCGTCGATGGGGCTGGGTTGGCTGATCGCCGGACGCGCGCTGCGCCCGCTGCACAAGATCACAAGCGCCGCGCGTGAGATCTCCGCCAGCAACCTGCACGAGCGACTCGCGCTGGACGGTCCCGACGACGAGCTGACCGAACTGGGGGACACCTTCGATGGGTTGCTCTCGCGCCTGGAGTCCTCCTTTCAATCCCAGCGCCAGTTCGTGGCCAACGCCTCACACGAGTTGCGCACGCCGCTCACCGTCGAGCGCGCGCTGCTTGAGGTTGCCCTCGCCGATCCCGACGCCGACTATGACTCGCTGCGCGCGACCTGCGAGCGCGTGCTGGCGAGCAGTGAGGAGCAGGAGCGGTTGATCGAGGCGCTGCTCACACTCGCCAGCGGCGAGCGCGGACTGGAGCGGCGGGAACACCTCGACCTTGGTGCCCTGACCAGCGAGGCGCTGCTCGCTCGGGAGGGGGAGATCGAGCGTCGCGGGCTGAGCCTGAGCCCCGCTATCGACCCGGCACCGACTGTAGGTGACGTTCGCCTCCTCGAGCGCCTGGTCGCGAACCTGCTCGACAACGCGCTGCGCCACAACGTGGCCGGTGGTCGGGTCGAGGTTACGACGGCCGGCCGAGCCGGGGTTGCGGTGCTCTCTGTGTCAAATAGCGGACCGCGGGTGCCGCCCGCGGAGATCGAGCGCCTCTTCCAACCCTTCCAGCGGCTCACCCCTGATCGCGCCGCCCACGGCAACGGGCACGGCCTCGGACTCTCGATCGTGCGGGCGATCGCCGACACGCATGGGGCGACGCTCGTGGCCCACTCGCGAGAGGGGGGAGGACTTGTGGTGGAAGTCAGGGTTCCGTCCGCAAGCGCTCTCGTGAAGCTCAACTAGCTAGCTTGGTCAACTTGACCAAGCTTGCTACCTTTGGTGCATGCCTACGATTTACGGCATCGGCGAAGCCAAGACCCAGCTGTCAAAGCTCGTGCACATGGCCGAGGAGGGTGAGGAGATCGTGTTGCGTCGTGGACGCAAGCCGGTCGTCCGTCTCGTTCCCATCGCCGCCGAGCAAACTGGGCCGAGGCGCAAGCCTGGCAGGATGCGCGGTCGTGTGCGCGTGCCCGAGGATTTCGACGAGTGGCCCGAGGATGTCGCGCAGGCACTTGGCATCGCCGACTGATGCGGCTGCTCGTGGATGCGCACGCGCTGCTGTGGTGGCTTGGTGCGGATCGCCGCCTGTCGCCCACTGCTCGTGAGACGATCGAGGCGGCTCAGGAGCCTCTACTCAGCGCCGGCACACTCATCGAGATCGCCGTCAAGCGCTCTCTGGGCAAGTTGGAGGTAGACAAGGATTGGCCGGAGCAGGCGAGCGCCGACGGGTTTGACGTACTCGCAATCGGCTGGTCGCATGCCACACGCTTGCAGGACCTGCCGTTCCCACGGTTGGCCGGGAAGTCTCACCGTGACCCGTTCGATCGACTGCTCGCGGCGCAGGCGCTCTGCGAGCGAATTCCGATCGTGACCCGCGACCCGGCGTTCGCGGCATATGGAGTGGCGACGATCTGGTAGCTAACGCGCTCCAGCGCGTTAGCGAGCGCCTACCGGCTCTGGCCGGGCTCAGTGTCCCCGACCGGCGGCCAGTCGATCAACCGCGACAGCCCGCTCGCGCCGAGGTCCACGAGGCTGCTGTGCTCGACGGGGTTGTAGCGCTCACCGTCGAGGGCAAGCCAGCTGACCGAGCGCTCCTGGGGATCGACGATCAGTACCTCGTCGACGTCGTGGGCTGCATAAAACGGCAGCTTTTCCCAGCTCTCATCGTTCGGGGAGACCACCTCGACGACCAGTGCGGCGGTCGAGTGCCAGACGCCGTGCGCGCCGGGACGGTGCAGTGAGCAGTCGGGCACGCGGAAATCGTGTTCCCCCTCGCCGAGGTTACTCTGGCCGATTAGCTCCAGGTGGGCCTCGTCGGCATGCGGCCCCAGGAGCCGCATCAGCTGAGCTTCGATATTGCCATGTGCGTGGCTTGGCGCCGGGACCATGTGCAGGACCCCCTTCCAGATCTCGTCCATCCGATCGAGCCCCGAGCGCCGGCGGCGCTCGAGTATCTGCTCCAACCCTGCGCTCGGTGGATCCAGGACGAGTGCCCGCATGACACCAGCATATCGCGCGCAAGAGAGTGATGTAGACAATAAGCTACAAGGTCGGCCGGCGGCGGAGATCGTGCATAGGAGGAGCACATACAGCCGTCCCAAAAGACCGCTCGCGAGACGGTCATGCCACGCGGCTAAGGGCCTCGTGGCGTCGTCGGGCTGCCATATGCTCCCGGGCGATGTCGCTAGTCCCCATCGGCTTTCTCCTCGCCTCGGCCATCAGCTACTTCCAGGCGATCGTGCTCGGCATCCTGCAGGGCGTCACCGAGCTTTTCCCGATCTCCAGTCTCGGGCACACCGTGCTGTTCCCCACGCTGTTCGGCTGGAACAAGCTGGTCGACGCGCAGTCCGAAGCGGAGTCCTTCTGGCTTGCGTTCGTCGTGATGCTGCATGTCGGCAGCGCGCTCGGGCTGCTCGTCTACTACTGGAGCACGTGGGTGGAAATCGTGAAGGCTTTTTTCCACACGCTCTCCACGCGTCGCGCGGAGACGAGCACCGAGCGCCTGGCCTGGTTGATCATCGTCGCGAGCATTCCCGCCGGGATCATCGGCCTCGCCTTCGAGCACCAGCTGCGCACGCTCACCGCCAAGCCCGAAATCGCCGCGATCCTGCTGATGGTCAATGGGCTGATCCTGTTCGCCGCCGAGCGCTTCCGCCGTCGCGCCGCGGTGCGCGAACTGGCGGCGCGGGAGGGGCTGAACGCGGAGGGTGGTCGTGAGCTGGACACGCTCGAGTATCGCGAGGCCGTGGTGATCGGCGTGGCTCAGTCAACCGCGCTGCTTGCCGGCATCAGCCGCGACGGCGTCACGATGGGGGCGGGCCTCGGGCGTGGTCTGGATCACAGCGACTCGGCCCGCTACGCCTTCCTGCTCGCCACGCCGATCATCCTCGCCGCCGGCCTGGTCAAGCTGCCAGACCTACTCGGCCACCTCGGCAACGGCATTCGCGGGCAGGCGCTCGTGGCGTGCCTCTCCGCTGCCGTCACCGCACTGTTCACGGTCGCCTTTCTGGTGCGCTGGTTCAAGACGCGCACGCTAGTCCCCTTCGCGATCTACTGCCTGGTGTTTGGTGGCGCGATGACGATCTACACGCTGGCCTGAGCACGCGGCGGCTCGACTCGGCCTGACTTCCGGTGGGTGCGGGCGGCCTGGCTCCCGGTGGGCGCTGGCTTGTGGCGGGCACGCCCGGCAGGCGCGCCGGTGGGACGGCGCTTGCGCGTGGCGTGGGTGACGGTGGCATGCACCATCATTGGTGCTCGATGTCCCCGCCCAAGACCCCAGCGAAGATGTTCGAGACGCGCAGCCAAGCGTGGGAGGAAGTCGGCCTGCTCCAGCAGGTCAGTCCCGGCGCGGTGCGGCGCGCCCGCTGGGAGGCGCTGCTGTTGGCAGCCCTGTTCGTGGGCGTTGTGGTGTTCTACGAAAACCGCCGCGAGCTGCTCGGGCTGGACAAGTACGGCGCGGGGCGCCTGTCGTGGCTGGAAGCGCCGGTCGTGATCGCGGTGGTGCTGCTCTTGCTGATTCTCGGCTGGGCGATCGCGCGCGACATCGGCCGCGCGTTCGGGCCGGCGCTGTTCCGGCGCCTGGACCCGGCGTTGGCGGGCACCGTCGGCTTCGTGATCCGTCTCGCCACGGTCGCGGTGGCGCTCGTCGTCGCGCTCAGCATCGCCGGCGTGGAAGCGCGCACGCTTGCGCTCGGTGGTGCCGCGACAGCCGTGATCCTCGGGCTGGCAGCCCAGCAAACGCTCGGCAACGTGTTCGCGGGCACGGTGCTGCTCAGCGCCCGACCGTTCCGCGTCGGCGACCGCGTGCGCCTGCAGGGCGGCCCGCTCGCCGGCCAACTCGAAGGCACGGTCGGCGCGCTCGGACTGCTCTACACGACGTTCGTCACCGAGGAGGGCTCCACGATGGTGCCCAATAGCGTCGTGCTCAACGTGGCCGTGCTCGCGCGGGAGCGCGGCGCAGGCGAGGAGGACGGTTGAGTTTTCGTTTGCGATAGCGACACATGTGTCGCTATCCGATCGTGGCGCATGCGCGCCCAGATCCACGATGCGCTCAGTCGTGCTCCACGCGATAGCGCAGGAACAGGTGCGATTCGTGCTCGAACGTCGCCACCAGCCGCAGCGCGACGGGCGGGTCGAGGGTTGCGCCGCTGAGGATTCGCAGCGCCTCGCCGTCGGGGTCGTCGCCCGCGAGCATTGGCGAGAGCGAGAGAAACAGCTCGTCGGCGAGGCCGGCC
>DATNKN010000214.1:0-9872 GCA_035603375.1 Solirubrobacteraceae bacterium | reverse complement strand
ATTAACGGCGAGGCAGCTCGCGCGCGATCGCGCGAGTCTTGCCGACACGTATCCGCCCGGGAGCGTCGAGGGAGGGAGATCCGTGGGGGCCGCGACGCGGACGATGCGGCGTCGGCCTTCGTGGGTGGGGGTCCTCGGTCGTGCTGCCCTGAAGGACCTTGCTGCCACCGTCGTCCCCAGAGTCCGAGCGACCGTCCTCCTCGACGATCTTCGCACTGTCGGTGCGCAGGGTCACCCACAGCATGACCGACGCCATCACGACCTTGCCGAACCCCAGCACTCCGATCACGATCCACAGCGACATGTCTAGCTCCGATGCTACTACCCGTCGAAGCCGGCGTCACGCGAGGCGTGCCTTGCTGTAGGAGTGCCGGCGAGAGCTCGATCGTGGGGTGAGGACCGTCCACGCCCTCACCCCACGCAAAGCACTACGCCTGCTCAAGCGCCGGGCGATCAGCCGCCGACGGTCGCCTGGATCGTCAGCGTTCCGATCGCCTCGCCGGTCGTGAACGCGTTGCTGGCGAACTGGTTGAGGAACTGGGCCCCCGTCGCGGTGAGCGATAGCGCCGCGTTCGCAAGCGTAAGCGTTCCCGCGCCCGAGGTCGGTTTGACGCCTTTGAGGCTAACCGTGGCGAACGGGAACGTCGGCGGATTGACGTTCGCCGAGGTGAAGCTCAGCGTCGGCGCCGAGTTCAACACGACCGACGGTTCGGAGGCCGTCGAATTGCTTTCCGAGCTGAACAGGCCAGGCACCGAGAAGCTCGTGGAGAACGTGACGCCACCACCGGTCCTCACCGAGCCCAAGCCCGTCGAGGGGTTGAGCGTGCCGCCGGAGATCGAGAACACGAAGCCCGATGCCAACGCGCCGGTGGCCGGACTCACGATTGTCGTGGCCACTTTGTCTTTTTCAAGCGTCTGCACGGTCGTCGCGCTGAACGTCAGCGTCTCGCTGCCGCCGGTGACCGTGACGTTCTTCGCCGACCCTTTTTTCGCAGCGTGTTTCTTCTTGGCTTTCGTCTTAGCTTTGCCTTTTTTCGCCTTCTTGCTGAGGTGCGCGGGCGCCGCGCCGGCAAACGGCGCGCTCAGCGTTGCCGCGGCGGCGAATGCCAGCAGCGAAACGATCACCATGAGGACGACCTTCGCACGGACGAGTCGGATCATTTTCTGATGCTCCTTGTTAAGTAGTCGCCGGGCACTCAACCGAGCCACTCGGTGCCATCGGCTGTAGTGTGGGCTTTAGGTCGGCGAATGCTAACCGACGGGGGAGCTGGCCAATGTTCTAAGGCGACACGGAGATGACACCGCTTGGCGACAGACGACTGAAACCGTCGACGCGACACCCAATTTGCATGTACGCGGCGCACCGGAGTCGCACACTCGCATTTGGCAAAAGGAGGCATCTCCGCCGGAGCACTCAAGGAGCGCTGAATCGCTGGCGTCGGGGCGCGGAGCAGGTTCTGATCGCAAGCTTTCGCGTCGGTTTCACGATGGCTACACGCTCGCGCTCGATAGTAGGTCCCGATGAGCCACGACGCCGTGATCCTCTCGCCCCACTTCGACGACGCGGTGCTCTCGTGTTGGCACGTGCTGGCGAGTGCCGGAGAGGTGCTCGTGGTGAACGTCTTTGCCGGCGAGCCTCCCGCGGGAACGCTTGGCTGGTGGGATGAGCTGGCGGGCGCGACCGATTCGGCCGCGGCGGTCCGCACGCGTGTCGAGGAGGACCGCCAGGCGCTTGCGCGCACCGGCCGCACGACCGTCAACCTGCCGTTCTTGGACAGCCAGTACCGCCAGCCCGACCAGGCACCGGGAGAGATCGTGCGGGCGCTGCACGGAGTGCTCGTCGCGGGAGCCCGGATATACGCGCCGGCCAGTCTGGGCGACCATCATCGCGATCACGCCGCCGTGCGTGCGGCGGCACTGGCGCTCCATGCAGAGGGCGCCGACGTGACGCTGTATGCCGACCTGCCTCACGCCACCGTGTTCGGATGGCCGCGGTGGGTGCTCGGCGGGTCCTCCTCGGAGGTCGATCCGGCAGGCGAGGGATGGGCGACCCAGCTCCAAGAGACCGGCGTCTCAGTAGAGCGGATGGTGGCCGCAGTGCACCGGCTGCCAACGGAGGACCATGCCAGAAAGCTCGAGGCGGTGTTTACCTATGACAGCCAAATAGCGCCACTGCAGGAGGACTTCGGATCGCTGGCAGATCCTCAGCTGCTCGGTCTCGAGGTCGATTGGCGTCTGGCGCTAATGACCTAGCGTCGGTCCCGGGTGGTCGATCTCCGCGAGCGCGCGCTCCCGGAACCGCGCGGCGATCTCCTCCTCGCCGACCGATGCCGCCATCGTGTCGATCAGCTCGCGCGCGCGGAGTCTGTGATCCTTTGCCTCTTCGAGCCTGTCCCCCGCTGTGGCTACGCGGGCAAGCCCGGCTTGAATCTGCCAGCGCTCGCAAAGTAGGCCCTCTTCGCCGGCCGCCTTGGCGCTGCGGGCGAGCATCCCCGCAGCGGTTGCCCAGTCTCCTCGAGCCTCCGCGCAGCGGGACAAAAGACGGGTGGTCATTGCGATCGAGCGCTGCGCTTCGTTTCGCTCCCAAGCGTTCAGCCGGCCCTGCATAGTCTTCTCGGCGCGCTCGATCTCGCCGGCCGCCAGCTGAGTCTCGGCGATCGCGCAGTAAGCCTGCTCCCCCCGAAAGTCGACTCGCCCGGGCGGCGTGGTGACCTGCTCGGCGATCTGCTGCGCACGTTGCGCGAGGGCATTCGCCTGGGTGTCGGCACCCGTCATCCGCATGGCCGAAGAGAGCGCTCCGAGGCAGCGGAAGGTCTGCCCGCGCGCCCGGTTGCGCTCGGCGGCGGCAAGCCCGCGCTCGAGGACAACAACAGCCTCCTCAGCCGCCCGCAGGTCCAGGAGGGGGTTCGCAAGGCCCGCCGCGGCCCAGCCGAGCCAGTCGGCCTCGGACGTGTCCGCGGCGGCGAGCGCCTTACGGCCGGAGGCCAAGGATCGGGCATAGTCACCGCGGCAGCGCGCGATCCAGCTCGACGCCTCGCGAAACAGAACTCCAGTCGTGCGTTCTCCCCCCAAGCGATCGCTGACTGCGAGCGCCTCCGCGACACGGTGCTCGGCCTCCTGCCAGTCGCAGCGCTCCAGCGGCACGTAGCAGGACTCGCACAGCGTCCATTGCAGATACCACAGGTCGCCACGCTGGCGTTGGGATCGCTCGAGCTCTCCGCAGAGCTCCTCTAGGCGCTCGAGGTCGCCAAGCTGCAGCGCGGCGAACTTGAGGCTGTCCATCGCTCGGCTGCCGGCAAGCTCGTCGCCGGCGCGGCGGGCGATCTGTAGCGCCCGCTCCCCGAGCTCGACCGCCTCGGCGAACTCCAGCTCATTGGCGAGCACCAGCGAAAGGCGGTTCAGCGCGCTGACCTGCCCGGACTCATCGCCGAGCTCCTCGGCGATTCCCAGCGCCTCTTCGTGATAGCGGCGCGAGGCGCGTGAATCGAGCACGTGCCAATGGGTCCCCAAAGCGTTGCGCACGAGCATCTCGGTCGCCCTGTCGCTCGCCGCGCGCGCGCCCTCCAGGGCGTACTCGAGGTCGGCCAGTGCTCGCTCGGGCTCCCCGAGTTGGTTGAACGCCCAGGCGCGAGCACGGTAGAGGTCGCGAATCGTCTCCTCGGTGGCCGCAGTCATACCGAGCATCTCGCCCGCGAGGATCGCTCCTTGCAGGTTCTCGAGCGCCGTCTCCTGGGCGTGGACCCGTTCCGCCGCCGTGGCGGCTCGGCGATGGTAGTCAAACGCCTTGCGCAGCTCGCCGGCGGCACGGTAGTGGTAGGCGAGCGTGCCCGCGCGCTCGTCCAGGCGGTCCGTGGGCGCCTGCTCGATCGCCGCTGCGATCCGGCCGTGGATCGCAGCCTTGCGGGTAGCCGAAAGCTGTTCGTAGATCGTCTCGCGAAACAGCGCGTGGGAGAAACTGAGCCGCCCCACTGATTGCGCGGGCTCGACCAAGACATCGGCGTCGATCGCCTCCTCGACCAGATCGATCAGGCGATCGCGTGGATGCCCCAGGACACGCTCGAGCGTGTCGAGCTCGAACTCACGACCCGCGACCGCGGCCACTGAAAGCGCCTGGCGGCAGTCATCCCCCAGACCGCGCAGGCGGCGCAGCAGCAGGTCCTTGACGCTGTCCGGCACGCCGCCCGCCGCCACATCCCAATCGGACTGTGCATCGACATCGTGCAGCAGCTCCTCGATGAAGAACGGGTTGCCCTCACTGCGGTCCGCGACACGGCGTACGAACCCGCTTGGCGCCTTTAGCCCGGTGCGACCCCCGATCAGCTCCGCGACCTCGGCCTCGTCGAGTCCCGACAACACCAGCCGCTGCAGCATCCGCGCGCGGCGCAGCTCTGCGAGCGCTCCGGCGAGCGGGTGCTCGTCGCCGACCTCGACCGGCCGGTAGGTGCCCAGGACCATCAACGGCGCTCCCTTAGCCGAGCGTGCGAGGTGGCGAAGCAGCAGCAAACTCGACTGGTCAGCCCAGTGCAGATCGTCCAGGAACAGCACCAGCGGCCGAAGATGGGCAGCGTCGGCCAGCAGCGAGGAGACCGTCTCGAACAAGCGGAAACGCTCCTGCTCGGCGCCAAGGCCCGTCCGACCGTACGGGGAACGCGCGTCCTCGAGCTCTGGCAGGATCGCGGCGAGCTGGGCGCGCCGTGTGGTGACCTGCACAGCCAGCTCGGCTGGAGGGCAGCAGGCGATGTAGTGGCGCAGCGCCTGCACGAACGGCTGGTAGGGAATGTGGGTCTCCTCGTGGCAGCTGCCCGCCAGCACCGTCACGCCGTCGTCGTGCGCCGCGCGCGCGAACTCAGTTACCAGGCGCGTCTTGCCGATCCCGGGCTCGCCCGCGAGCAGCACGACGCGCAGGCCGCGCTCGCGGACCTCCGTCCACTGCGCCTGTAGTGCGGCCGCCACGTCGGAGCGGCCGACGAACGTGCCGCGGTCCTCGTCCGCCAGCAGCGGGGGCAGTGGGACACGCACCTCGGTCGATGCCTCCCAGATCACTTCACAAGCCGGGACAGGGTCCGCGACGCCCTTCAGCGCGACTGCCCCGAGCGTGCGGTACGCGAACCCGCCGCGTGTGCCGATCAGCGCACGTACCAGCTGCGAGGCGAGGATCTGGCCTGGCGCGCCGGCGTCACAGAGTCGCTTGGCGATCACTACCGGCGTGCCGAAGTAGTCGCCTTCGTCGCGGATCGGCTCGCCGACGTTCAGGCCGATGCGAACCGCGAACGCAAGCTCCCCGGTGCTACGGGCGCGGTCGACGGCCTGCTGCATCGTGATCGCGCATGCGAGGGCGTCCACCGCGCTTACAAACGCCACCATCAGCCCATCGCCGAGGTTCTTGACCTCCTCGCCGCCATGCAACCCCGCCGCCTCGCGCAGCAGGCCGAAGTGCGCGCGGCGCAGACGCTCGCCCTCCTCATCACCGAGTCTCTGCAGCGTCTCCGTCGAGCCAACCTGGTCGGTAAACAGCAGTGTCACCGTGCCCGTCGTCCGGTCGGCCACCGATGCCGGGACCGGCGCCCCAGGCACCGAGGGGCCTGATGGCGGCGACGCGACGGACGGCGGGATG
Organism: Solirubrobacteraceae bacterium; assembly: GCA_035603375.1. Taxonomy (GTDB): domain Bacteria; phylum Actinomycetota; class Thermoleophilia; order Solirubrobacterales; family Solirubrobacteraceae; genus Palsa-744. The sequence goes on along the minus strand of DATNKN010000214.1, from coordinate 4,258 downwards.
TCTGATGACAGCGCAGCGACGGGCTGCGGCGTCGTCTCAGCTGCGCGGATCCGCTCGATCAGCTCCCGCGTAACCGAGGAGGGGACGATCCCGAGCTCTGAGGCGAAGCGGTCAGCCAGGCGGCGGTATGTCGTCAGCGCCGCCGAGCGGTCCCCATTCGCCGCCAGGCGGCTGATCAGCTCGCGATGAGCCTCCTCGGAGAGCGGGTCAAGCGCAACCTGACGGCGAGTCAGTGCGACCGCCGCTGCGAGATCCCCAACAGCGTCCGCGGCCGCAGCCATCTGCTCCAGCAACGCCACCACGCTGGCGCGATGCTCGTCGCGTCGCTCATACACCCAGTCGTCGTCGAGGTCTTCCAGCAGTTCGTCCCGCGCAAGCTCAAGCGCATCCTCAAACCGGCCCTTGGCGACGAGCCGCTCGAACTCGCCGATATCGGTCCAGACCTGATCTGGGCCGGCGAACGCTACCGCGTCGCGGGTGCAGAGCAGGTAACGATCCGCGTTCACACCCAGCGTGCGACGCAGAGCCGACAGGGCACTGCGCAGGCTCGTGCGCGCGCTCTCGTCGAGCACGTCAGGCCAGAAGCGCGCTGCGAGCTGGCCGCGCGGGTGGGTGCGCCGCTCCAATGCGAGCACGCCAAGCAGCGACCGTGCGCGGCGACTGGAGGGCAACTCGAGCTGCCCGTCGTCCATTTCGAGTGTCATCTCTCCCAACAGCCTGACGCGCAACATCGACGAAGCCTACGCGGATTCACGCTTGTTTCACGCGCGCTTCGCGCTGGCGCCACGGAGCCCTGGGACAGTGCCTTAAGAAAGCACGACCACGAATGGAGACACAGATGGCTACCGAGGTGCAACTTGACCAGGAGAAGCTCGAAGCGTTCGTCGAGCGGATCGTGCTCGACGTCGGAACCGCGATGCGTGGGGGGCTGATGTACATCGGCGACCGCCTCGGCATCTTCGCTGCGCTCGCACAGTCTGGGCCGGTGACGGCGATCGAGCTAGCGCAACAAACGGGCCTGAACGAGCGCTACCTGCGCGAGTGGCTCGGGTCGATGACGACAGCCGAGTACCTCGAGCACGACAGCGAGGCCGACACTTACTTCTTGCCGCCCGAGCACGCTCTACCACTCGCCGACGAGGAGTTCCCGTTCTTCACCGGCGGATTCCTGCAGATGGTCGTCCCGACGGTCACCGTCGCACCGGCGGTGGCCGAGGCGTTCAAGACCGGTGGGGGTGTCACCCAGGAGGAGTACCTACCCGACATGTACGAGGCGATAGAGCGCGCCACCGCGCCGTGGTACAAGCACCATCTCGTCCAGACGTGGCTCCCGGCGATGCCCAGCGTTCAGGAGAAGCTGCAGGCGGGCGGGTCGGCCTGCGACGTCGGTTGCGGGTCCGGTCGCGCTCCGATCACGCTTGCCAAGGCGTGGGCGGCGGCCGAGGTTTACGGCTACGACGTGCACCCAGGTTCGATCGATCGAGCGCGGGCAAACGCGCAGGCAGAGGGGGTAGCCGACCGGGTGACGTTCACCGTCGGCGACGGCGCCGATTTGCCAGAGGGGCGGTTCGATCTCATCAGCACGTTCGACGTGGTGCATGACTCGGTGGACCCGGTCGGGTTGATGAGCGCGATCCGTGGGGCGTTGCGAGCGGACGGCACATACCTGATGCTCGAGATGAATGCCTCCGGCAATGTGGATGAGAACCGCAATCCGCTCGGCAGGCTCCTCTATAACGTCAGCACCCTTTACTGCATGACGACCTCGCTCGCGCACGGCGGCGCGGGCATCGGTGCCTGCATGGGTCAGGAGAAGGCGCGCGAGCTTGCCTATGCGGCCGGCTTCACGCAGTTTCGCAAGCTCCCGATCGAGGAACCCTTCTCGGTTCTCTACGAACTGAAGGCATAGGAATGACAGCGCGGCGGCCGCTGGAGGTCGCCGCGTTTGACTCGATGGCACAAACACACGATCTTTTAGGAAAGGGGCAGGCTTGATGGGAATCCAGACTGAGGCGGCATCAGCGCCGCTCGACACGCAGGCACTGCGCACGGCGCCGGAGCAGAGCCGGGCCCGATACCCCGATCACGAGGGCTACATCGAGCGCGACGGCGTGCGCATTTTCTACGAGGTCTACGGCGCGGGTGAGCCCACCGTGCTGCTGCTGCCGACCTGGTCGATCGTCCATTCCCGCTTTTGGAAGGCGCAGATCGCCTACCTGGCACGCCACTGCCGGGTGATCACCTTCGACGGGCGTGGCAACGGCCGCTCGGATCGCCCGCCCGGCGCCGCGGCCTATCACCCCGACGAGTTCGCCCTGGACACGCTGGCGGTGATGAATGCGACCGCGACCGCGACGGCGAGTCTCGTGGCCCTCTCCTGTGGCGCGCGGTGGGCGACGATCCTTGCCGCGGAGCACCCGGAGCGCGTCGAGAAGGCAGTGTTCATCGGCCCCGCGCTTGCGCTTGCGCCCAACCATCCGGAGCGGGAGGCACACGCATTTGATGAGCCGCTTGACACCGAGGAGGGGTGGGCGAAGTACAACAGTTACTACTGGCGCAAGGACTACCGCGACTTCCTCGAGTTCTTCCTCGAGAAGTGCTGCAACGAGCCGCACTCGAGCAAGCAGATCGAGGACGGCGTCGCCTGGGCGCTGGATACCGACCCGGAGGTGCTGGCAGACACAACGCGAGGGCTCGGGCTTGCCACGCGCGAGCCGATCCGCGACACGTGCACGCGAATTACCTGCCCGACGCTCGTGATCCACGGCGATTTGGACCTGATACGCCCGCACGCGCAGGGCCAGGCCCTCTCTGAGGCGACGCATGGCGAGCTGGTCACGCTCAAGGATGCCGGGCATATGCCGACCGGGCGCGATCCGGTCAAGGTGAACCTGCTGCTGCGCGATTTCCTCTGCCCTCCGGCCCCGCCGCGCCACTGGCAGCGCAGCGCTTCGCGCGCCAAGCGGGCGCTGTACATCTCCTCGCCGATCGGCCTCGGGCATGCGCGACGCGATCTCGCGATCGTCGATGAGCTCCGCAAGCTGCACCCGGGCCTCGAAGTCGATTGGCTGGCACAGCATCCGGTCACCGCGGCACTGGAAGCGCGGGGTGAGCGGATCCATCCCGCGAGCACACAGCTCGCCGGCGAGTCCGCACACATGCTCTCCGAGGCTACCGGGCACGAGCTGCCCTGCTTTCAGGCGTTCCGGCGGATGGACGAGATCCTCGCAGCGAACTTCATGGTCTTCCACGACGTTGTGCGCGAGCGGCCCTACAACCTGTGGATCGGCGACGAGGCGTGGGAGCTCGATTACTTCCTGCACGAGAATCCGGAGTGCAAGACGGCCCCCTACGCGTGGCTGACCGACTTCGTCGGGTGGCTGGCGATGCCCGACGGCGGCGCGCGCGAAGCGGCCCTGACTGCCGACTACAACGCCGAGATGATCGAGCAGATCGCGCGCTACCCGCGCGTGCGCGACCGCTCGATCTTCGTCGGCGACCCCGAGGACATCGTCCCCGGCTGCTTCGGGCCTTCGTTGCCCTCGATCCGCGAGTGGACCGAGCAGCACTACAGCTTCAGCGGCTACATCACCGGGTTTGACCCGGCGGCCCTCGGGGACCGGGGCACGCTGCGAGCCGAGCTCGGATACGCCACCGATGAGCAGGTATGCATCGTCACCGTCGGCGGCTCAGGCGTCGGCGCGCCGCTGCTGGCGCGCGTCATCGACAGCTTCCCTGAGGCCAAGCGGCTCGTCCCGGGACTGCGGATGATTCTCGTCACCGGTCCACGGATCGACCCTGCGACGCTGGCTGAGCGGGCGCCGATCAACGGGCTCGAGCTCCGGCCCTTCGTACTCGATCTGCACCGCCACCTGGCCGCGTGCGACCTCGCGATTGTGCAGGGCGGGCTCACGACGACGATGGAGCTAACCGCCAACGGCAGGCCGTTCATCTACTTCCCGCTGCGCAATCACTTCGAGCAGAACCTGCACGTGCACCACCGTCTGCAGCGCTACGGCGCCGGCCGGCGAATGGAGTTCGCCGACTCTCCGCCGGAGCTGATCGCCGCGGCGATCGCGCAGGAGATCGGCCGCCAAGTCGACTACCGCAGCGTGGCGGCCGAAGGCGCCGCAAACGCCGCTCGGCTCATCGCCGAGCTGCTCTAGGAACGCACAGAGGCAAGGCTGGTCACCGAAGAGGGAAACAAAGATGACAATCGATACCACGAGAACACCGCCACCGATTGACGTGCAAGAGC
>DATNKN010000205.1:0-13086 GCA_035603375.1 Solirubrobacteraceae bacterium | reverse complement strand
TCACGACCCACATCTTCAGCGTGACGCGATTGAACCCGCCGTTGAAGGCGAGTTGTCCGGAAGCATGTCTGTATGTGCCTGTGCCGCGCGTGATTTTCAGTGTTCCGTGAAAGGCGCCGCCCGACCCCGACTCGATGAAGTTCGCGTCGGCGCTTGCGGTGATCGTGCCGCCTTTCAGGAGGATGCTTACCACCGCCGCGATGTGTTTGGCATGGATCGTGACGCCGGCGGTGATGGGTACGTTGTAGGTACCGGTCGCGTGGCCGCTCTCGGAAACTTCCGACCCCGGTATTTCTTTGCTGCTGGTTTCCATGTGCGCCGTCTCCGACAGCGACACGGTCCTTGCGTTTTTGGCCGTCGCGCGACCGTCGGCGCCAAGTGCCTGAGCGGGTATCGCGGTGACGGCGAGCGCGAGCACGAGCGCACAGATCGGGATCGACGGTCGCGCCGCGACCCTTTTAGAGATACAGCCCATTCTGTCCTCCCTCACACGATTCCATTTGCGGGCACACAAGCCAACGACCCGGTGTGGCCAAGTGTTTCTGACTTCATGCGCCCAATCCCCATTTCGGTTTGCCTCGACGCAACAGAGGGCTATGGCGCCCCTGTACCGCCGATGCCCCTCCAATCATACATTCCAAATGGCGATCTGTGTGCCAACAAGTCGGCGCTTGCCGGGCGAGCGAATCTCAAGCAAGCTCTTCGCGGCGCCGCGACTTTCGTTCGATTAGAGGGTTAGCTTGAGGTGTGAGGGGGAAAATGGCCAGCGTGAGATCGAGCGAGCGACCGCATCAGACCCGCGGAGCGTTGTTGGCGCTCGCTCGTCGCGCTGCACTCGCCGCACTGCTACCGGCCTTGGCGACCATGACGCTGGGCACAGCTGCTCAGGCCGCCGCGCCGCCCGCTCCTGGCGCCTCCACAGCCGGTGTCTCGAGTGTGAGCGCCTCCTCGGCGGTGCTCCACGGCGCAGTCAACCCGAAAGGTCAGATCACAAGCTACGTGTTCCAGTACGGCACCACCATTGCCTATGGAGCGCAAACCGCGCCGGCGTCGGCCGGCAGCGGCACCTCGACGACCGACGTGACCCAGACGCTCAGCGGGCTACAGCCCTACACCACCTACCATTACCGCGTCCTCGCCAGTGGGCCGGGGGGTGCGACCGCTGGCGGCGGGCGCACGTTCACGACGGCCAAGGTGCCGCTGTCGCTGCAAATCGCGGGCGTGCCCAACCCGGTTCCCTACGGCGAATCGTTCGCGGTGCAGGGCACGCTCTCGGGCACCGGTGCGGCCGGCCGCGCCGTGGCGCTGCAGATCAACCCGTTCCCGTATCTCGCCGGCTTCAAGGCCTACGGCAACCCAGAGTTGACCAGCTCGAGCGGAAGCTTCTCCTTCCCGGTGCTAGGCCTGCTGGAAAACGCTCAGCTGCGCGTCGTCACAACCGCCTCGCCGTATCTGTCGAGCCCGGTGGTGCTCGAGGGGGTCGCCGTGCGGGTGACCCTCCACACGCGCCGCGTACACCGTCGCCGTCGTGGACTGTTCGTCCGCTTCTATGGCACGATCTCACCGGCCGAGGTGGGCGCCAGCGTCGGCCTTCAGTGGATTCGCCCCGGCGCGCTCTCGCTCAACCAGGGTGGCACGTTCGCCACCTTTGCGGGCACGGGCAGCTCACGCTTTAGCACGGTCGTTCGCATCCGCCACCGTGGGCTCTATGAGGCGCTGGTTGTGGTCAAAGACGGCTCACACGTGTCCGCCTATAGCGCTTCCGTGCGGATTCCCTGAGCGTCGAGCGGGGTTTCAGGCGCTTGACAAAGAGTCGTGCGCGCTCGCGGGAGGAACGTGCGCAGATAGCGCCTGAATTACGCGTATGACCGCGTCCTGCACCGGCTCTTGGCCCGATTGCAGTACGAGGTCGGGGCTGAGGGGTACGTCGTATGGCGCGTCCACACCTGTCAGGCCGGCAAGCTCACCCGCACGCGCGCGCGCGTACAAACCCTTCGGATCGCGCTGCTCGCACAGCTGCAGGGGTGCGTCCACAAAGACTTCCAGGAACGGCAACTCGGCGGCGGCGTGCAGCGCGGACGCCGCTTCCCGGTCCTGTGCGTAGGGGCTGACCAGGCTCACGATCGCGAGTGTGCCGGACTCGGCGAGCAGCCTCGCAACATGTGCGGTGCGACGCACGTTCTCACTGCGCGCGGCCTCGTCGAAGCCTAGATCGCCGTTGAGTCCATGGCGTAGGTTGTCGCCATCCAGCAGAAACGCTGGGCGCCCGACTCTAACCAAGTGCTCCTCGAGCGCACTGGCGAGGGTCGACTTGCCCGCGGCCGGCAACCCGGTGAACCAGATCGTGGCGCCGAAGTGCCCGAGCGACTCCCAGCGCTGACCACGAGTCAGAGCTGTGCGCTGCCAGCGAACGTTGGGACTGTGGGCGCCGGGCCCGTGCTGGAAGCCGCTATCGGCGACCTTGGCGTCCACAGCCCGTGTCTCGGTGCCTCGGGTCCCTGCGACGCGGGTGGCCCCTTTGGTGGCGATCGGCAAGCCTGTTATGTGCTTCCCCCTTTGGATGCGGCCATTGTATGGTCCACCGTTTGGGAAGGCCGGCCGCGCATCGGGCCTCGCGCGCGTTGCTTCGGCTATGGATCGTACAGGGATGAACTGAACATATGCCTCTTGATCGTCCCAAAGCGCGCCCGCGGGCGCCGGCCGACGTTTCAGTTGTGCTGTGCACATACACCGAGCGGCGCTGGCCGATCACTGCCACGCCCGCACCCAATCCACGAGCATCTGCGCCGGGAATTGAGTGGAGGCGTTCGGCGGACCGGGCCAGTCGCCACCTACAGCTAGGTTCAGCAGGAGGAAGAAGGGATGCTGGAAGGGCCAGGCCGCTCCCGGCGGCAGCTGGGATCGCGTGATCGTCTCGTAGACAGTGCCGTCGAGCAGGAAGTTGATCCGTTCTGGCGCCCATTCGACCCCGTACACGTGAAAGCCACCTGACAGCGACGTGGGCGTTTCGGCCTTGCCGCCTACGCCTTTGGGCGCGAAGGGCCATGGCGCATGCAAGGTTCCGTGGACAGCGTTCGACGTTGAGCCCAGCACCTCCATCGCGTCGATCTCACCGCACGCCGGCCAGGCTTTCGAGCCGCTGTAGCATTCGTCGCCAAGCAACCAGAACGTCGGCCAAAGTCCCTGTCCGCCCGGAACCTGAATGCGCGCCTCGACCAGTCCATATTGGAACTGGAACTTGTGGAGCGTCTGCAGCCTGGCCGACGTGTATTGCCTGGGTATCCCATCCGAGCCGGTGTAGCTTTCAGCGCGGGCTGTGATCGCCAGGTCGCCTTTTCCGTCGAGCGAGGCATTTTGAGGTCTTGAGGTGTAGGACTCGAGCTCTTCGTTTCCCCAACCATTCCCGCCCGTATCAAAGTTCCAATTACCCTGATTAGGGCTGCTGCCCGCCGGCCCATTGAATTCTTCGGACAAGATCAGGTGCCTGGGGGTGTCCGCAGCCTTAAAGGCCGCGCTTTTCTTGTGAATTCTGCCCGAACGCGTGTATCCATGCCTGTTGCGGCGGTCGCTTCGACCTGTGGATCGCCCTCTGGAGATGTGGCGTGTGCGGTTCGGTTTGCCAGCTGGCGCGGCCGCGGCGAGCGTGGGTGTCGTGGCTACCAATCCGGCCAGTATCGAGATGCGCAAAATCCATCGAAGCGAACAGCTTGGCATCACCCCTATATCGTCATGAACGAGTCGGCACTTGAGTACATCCAACGGATCAACAGACACACGAGTAGGTATGATGGCGATTATCGACTACGCTCGAAACATAGTCCGGGAGGTACGCCGGCGCCTGGAGGCGAGAGTCGACCGCGCGATGTGGTCGGCTCAACTTAGGTTCGAGAGGGTCCCGTTGCCGTCGCGACTACGCGGCTCGGTGCGCAAGCACACGTTCGTACCGTGGCCTAGAGAGGTACCGGTCGAGAGACTGCTCCTCGGAACTCAGGGTGACTTGCCGGGCTCCCAATTCGCCACACGCACCAAAGATCTCATGTGGACGTCTCGTCGCGTCGGCGATGGGCCCCACGCTCAGCTGTTGCGCCTAGCGGCTGACAAGGGCGCATCGCGATTGACTGATCGCGAAATCCTCGACTCTCCCTATGGGGCGCTTGCAAAGCGGTGTGCAGCGGAGTCAGGTGAGTTCTTTGGTGTTCGCGATCCTCAGCAGATCGTTGCCGTCGCGCGAGCCTTTATCGGAAGATCCAACGGAGAGTCGCAGGCAAATGCGTTTCGGCACCAAAGCCCTAACGGCGCCACGATCGGGGTGGCACGTATACGCCACAGCGATTACTACCAAATAATAGACGGTCATCACCGCGCCGCCGCCGCCGCTGTGGCCGGCGTCGAGCGTGTGCGCGTACGAACCCGATGGCTACCCACCACCACCGCTATGCAGGGACTAGTTACTCGTATGAGCTGGATCGATGGGCGACGGGAGCTTTATCAACCTCTACCGGCTCCAGAGTTCTCGAGCGAGTGGCCCACAGTGCGGCGTTGTACCGATCGCCTCGAGAAGATTACGACCTTTTTGCAAGCCGAAGAGTTGCTGCCGCCTGTAACGGCAAGTTATCTCGACGTGGCGAGTTGTTACGGTTGGTTCGTTAGCGCGATGCGCGACCTTGGATACGACTGCCGAGGCATAGAGCTCGACCCGCTAGCCAATCCGCTGGGGGAAGCGGCTTACGGTCTGCCGGCCGAGACAATCACCATAGGCGACGGCGTCACCATCCTGGGCGCTATGTCACAGCGATACGATGTGGTTTCATGTTTTAGCCTTTTGCACCATTTTATTCTAGGAAGAGTAGACGCAACGCCGGAGCAGCTCATGGAGCTGCTCGATAAGGTGACGGGCCGTGTGCTGTTTCTCGATTCTGGACAGAGCCACGAGGCATGGTTCCGCAAGACCATGCCGGACTGGACTACCGAAAAGCTCATGGCATTCTTGCAAGACACGACGCAGTTCACGCGGGTCGTTGACCTTGGCCCCGATGCAGACGCAGTACCCCCGTACGAGGACAACTATGGGCGTCATCTGTTCGCGTGCATACGAGACTAAGCGTTTCGCAGACTACGCGTCGGACAGTCGCGCTTCTGCGGCTTTGTAGTAAGTCAACTGCTCGGATGCGGTACTCAGGGCTCGAGCAAACGCCGCCGCCGGATCAAGCGTCCGAGCACGAAGGCGCGGGCTCGTGATTAGCGCCGCGGTGCGGCGGGTCCGTCAGCATCTGGCCGAACCGCTCTTTCGCACAGCTTGGAGTCTCATAGCCAGCACGCTGCTAACTGCTCTACTCGGCCTTGGCTTCTGGACGCTCGCGGCCCGTATCTACCCCGTCAACATCGTGGGGCGAGACAGCGCTCTTATCGCATCCATGACAGCCATCTCTCTGTTTTGCCAGTTGAACCTCAACAACGTCATCGTTCGGTTCCTACCGCAGGTGCATCATCGCATCGGCCTGCGGGTCCTCAACGCATACGGTGCATCTGTTGTGCTGAGCCTATTGGTGGGTTTCGCTTTTGTCCTCCTAGCGCCATCGGTAGACGGTAAATTCGCGTTTCTGGGCAGCGAAGCGCTGACCGCGTTGGTTTTTGTCATCGCGATCGCCGTATGGTCCATCTTTACACTCGAGGACGCGGTACTGACCAGCCTCGGCTTTGCCACCTGGCTTCCTATCGAGAATGGGCTCTTCAGCGCCGCCAAGCTGGTATTGCTTCCCCTCGCGTTCCTGTTCGCGAAGGATCATGGTGTCTTCATAGCTTGGGTGATGCCCCTCGTGATCGTAGTACCAGTGATCAATTTCCTCATTGCCCGACGCGTCGTGCCCTACGCAGCTCAGTCTCAGCGACATGCGCCAGGAGTGGTCCGGGTCTTTGGGCTCCGGCCACTCATTATCTTTCTCACACAGGATTTCCTTGGTAGCTCCGCTGGTCAGATCGCCATTCTGTGGATACCGCTGCTTGTACTGGCACGTCTCGGCAGTGCGGCCAGCGCGTACTTCTACATTCCGTTCACGCTCGTCACAACGTTTGACCTGCTGTCCCTCGCCCTGGCGGTCTCGCTCACTACACAGGCGGCTCGGAATCCGCAGCAAGTCCATGAGCTAACACACGCGGTGATTCGTCGCTTCTTTATGATCGGCTTGCCGATCATAATATTGATTATTGTGGCAGCACCGTTGGTGCTGCTGCCATTCGGCCCCGGGTACGTACGCAACAGCACAACTGTACTCAGGTTGCTGGCCGGTGCGAGCTGTTTTCGCTCGATAATCTACCTGTATAGCGCGACCGCGCGATTGCAAGGCCGAGGTATGCGAATCGTGGTGCCCCAAGTCACGATCGCGATCATGCTGATTTCCCTGGTCATTCTGCTCAGCGCCCGTCACGGCTTGGACGGGATTGGTGTGGCCTGGTTGATCACTTTTGCCACCGTGGCGATAGCGATGCTACCGAGTCTCGTGAAATTCGTCAGGGATCCGCAGGTCCCGGTTGTCCCGGACAGCGAGATGCTCGCTGACGGGATCTAGTGAATTAAGATCCGGCGGTCCTACTGCCAGACGCGCACCCAATCGACGAGCATCTGGGCGGGGAAGTGGGTGGAGGTATTCGGTGAGCCAGGCCATTCCCCGCCGACCGCCAGGTCCAGCAGCAGGAAGTATGGGTGCTTGAATGGCCAGGCAGCTCCGGCGGGTAGATCGGAGGGAGTGATCGTCTTGTACACACTGCCATCGAGCATGAAGCTGATCCGTTCGGGTTCCCATTCGACGCTGTAGGTATGAAAACCGGCCGACAGGGGCGTTGCCGAGTCCGCCTGGCCCTGCACTCCCGTCGGCGCGAACGACCATGGGGCATGCAGCGTACCGTTTACGATATTTGGTTCGGAGCCAAGCACCTCCGCTGTGTCGATCTCGCCGCAGCCCGGCCACGCGTTTTCACTTTCGTAAGCTTCCTGTCCGAGCATCCAGAACTGGGCCACCAGCCCCTGGCCAGCTGGCACCTGAATGCGAGCTTCCGCCATGCCGTACTCGAACCGGAAGGTGTTGAGCGTCTGTAGCCTCGCTGACGTGTAGTCGCGTGTAATGCCATCCGCGCCAGTGTATTTTTCGGCGCGGGCGGTTATCGCCAAGTGGCCCTGGCCATCGAGCTCGGCGTTGACGGGCCGGGAGGTATAGGACTCCAGCTCTTCATTGCCCCAGCCGCCGCCTCCCGTATCGAAGCTCCACTTGAAGGGTTCCGGAGAAGCGCCAGCGGGGCCGTTGAATTCGTCGGCCCAGATGAGCTTCCTGGTACTCGGTGGATTGGAGGAGATTGGGGGTGTTGGGGGTATTGGTGGTGTTGAGGATACTGGGGGTGTCGAGGAGGTACGGGGTGCATTGGTGGCGGGAGCTTCGGGTGCCGCAGAGGCCACCGGAGATTGAGCGGGAGGCGGTTCGGGCGACGTGGACAGAGCAGGGCCTTTGCCGGAGCTGCTCGTCGGCGTTGTTTTTAGCGGCATCCTCCTCGACGCGCCGCTTGCCTGGATCTTCTTGGTCCGTCGCGCGGCGTGCTGGCCACGAGGACCGTGGTGGCGGCGACGTGTTGAGCGATCGCGGACCTCATGATGCCTGAGCGTCAATCCCCCACTGGGCTCAGCCATCGTGAGCGGTGCGGTCGCCACGCAGCTGGCGATGCAGCTGACTACGAAGACGGTCCTGGCAAAAGGGCGAATCATCCACCAGGCTGTGTCGTCCCGGGCACCTTAGCCGTTGAGCCGCTCGAGCATATCTGGACACATACCCGAGCAGGCGCGGGTGTCCGTCCGGTCTGTTTGCCCGAACTCCGCGCTGCACCGGTGTATGGTGGACAGCATCGGTGAGCGCTTGATGTCGTCGCGAGACTCATGTGTACCCGCGTGAGCGCAGGTGGCGGCTGGTAAGGTTTGACGAGATAATCGTGGCGTCCGGCGGCAGAGTCCTAGCTATACTCATCATCCTTGCCTGTGCCATTGTTTTGGTAGCTTGCGCCGGCGACGCGGTGAGCCACAACCGCGGCGACGATTCTCGAAGTACCGCCATCGCCGAAGGTGGTACCGCCAGGTGGCCACACCTCGTCTGGTCGCAAGATTTCAACGGGCCCGCCGGCTCTTCTCCCGATCTCCGCGAGTGGAACTTTGACAGGGGTGGTGGTGGCTGGGGTAACGAAGAGCTGGAGTCTTACACCTCAAGGCCCGCCAACGTTCAGCTCGACGGACACGGGCACCTTGTGATCACCGCCCGCTCGGAAAAGTACACCGGGGTGGACGGGATTACCCGCGACTACACCTCGGCAAGGCTGCAGACGCTGCACAAGTTCGAGGTCGAGTACGGTCTGATCGATGCACGGATCAAGGTGCCAGCCGGGCAGGGCCTGATCCCCCAGTTCTGGATGCTGGGAGACGACGCCTATCAAAATGAGGGATGGCCGGGGTCGGGCGAGATCGACGCGATGGAGGTTCTCGGGTCTCAGCCCAGAGTCGTAAAGGGCACCGTTCACGGTCCGTGGTCGTGGGCCCCGAATGACGGCATCGGCGGGAGCTTGCGCTCGCGCACCCCGCTCTCCTCGGGCTTTCACATCTACGGCGTGGAATGGGAACCCAACCGGATCAGCTTTCTGCTAGATGGCTCGGTGTATAAGACGATCACCCCCGCCGACCTGCCAGTCGGAGCGGCCTGGCCGTTTCGCCATCCATTCTTCCTGTTGCTCGACCTCGCGGTCGGAGGCGTATGGGGCGGCCCACCCAGCCACACCACGCCACTTCCGGCAAAGATGACCGTTGACTGGGTGCGCGTGTGGAAGTGACGTTTTCGTTTATGACGTCGACGTCAGGGCTCTCGTAGGAACCGGATCAGCAGCGGAAGCACTGCTAGGCAGATAATCGCGTTGGCCCCCAGCCAGGCCGCCCCGACACCCTCGATCCCATGCGAGCGCGCCAGCAAGACCGCCGGACCCAGGACGAGCACCAGCAGGGCGAACTCCACGGAGGCCAAGCGCAGCCCGCGCCCCTGGACACGCGCCACAGCCGAGAATAGGGCGATCACCGCGCGAAAGATGCTCGCGCACAGCAGAAGTCGCAGCACCCCCGCCCCGTGTTGAGCGTAGGCGCGGCCAAACGGCAGCATTACCAGCGGCGCCGCGAGGGCCAGCAGCGCCGCGGCGGGCATCAGTAGCGCCAGCACGCGACGAGCGAAGACCTTGGTGAGCGCCCGCAGGCTGTCCTGCTCCAGCGTTGCCTCCACGACCAGCGAAGTGCATGCGCCGTACGCGAAAGTATCAAACGCCATCACGATCGTAAACGGCATCGCGAAGTATGCGCTCTCCTGGGCGCCCAGGCTCGCGATCACGAGCACCGGCAGAACGGTCAACGTTGCCTGAGTGAAGACCGACGCGAGGTAGTCCTGGGCGAGAAAGCGCGCCACTCGGCGGGGCCCGATACGTGAGATCGACGATTCGCGAGTCTCGCCGGCCAAATGCTCCGGGATGGCTCGCCTGAACACCAGTAGGTTGACCGGGATCAGTAGTAGCGCCATCGGCAGCACCCACGCCAGGAATACTCCGTGGACAGCCCCGACCACGAGGAACGCGGGCAATGCCGCGAGCTTGAGTATCCCGAACAGACCGTTCTCGATCGGTATCCACGGCGCTTGGCGCGTCGCCACCAGCGCGGCGTCCTGAAGAGTGAACAGCCCCCAGAGCACGAGCGCGGCAACGAAGCCAACGGCGAGCGTCATTTCGTCGCTCAGGTACGCCAGTTCGTGTGATAGGTGCGGCACCACCAGAACGAACAAAGTTCCCACCGCAAGCGCCACCATCCCTACCAGCCCATACACGGCACCCAGAGCCTGCCTGCTACGCGCCCCAAGGTCGGGCAGGAAGCGGATGAGCCCATTGCCCATATTCAGCTGGCAGACTGTCGACAGCTCGATCATCACCGAGATCAGTACCGTGTCTTGACCGACCTCGATGCTCGAGAAAAGCCGCGCGGCAGCAACCCAGAACCCCATTCCCAGGACCGAGGTAACCGCGGTGTTTGCCAGTAGGCTGTAGGCACCTCGAAGTAGGTCGCGTGACGCAGGCGTGGACGCGGCCGTCGGTGTGGTTGTCGACATCAGCGTGATCGTATCCGCGAAATCCTCCTAAAGCGACGCGACCGATTGAGCTCAGGACGCCGCCAGCCAAACACATACTTGCCGAGGGGCGCCAGCTGGTCCGCTAGCTGGACGGTCGGCAGAGGATGGCGCGCCGTCGAGTCCTGGCTCCCGCCGTGCCGAGCCACCAATTCGTATATCTGAGCATCCTGATTGGCGTACCAAAGTCGAAAGTCAGGCGATTGTGCCACGGCCGCCTCGAGGTGCGCAAGCGCCCCGGCCGGCGTGATATTCATGACCTGGGCATAGGCGGTCTCGTCCTTGGCAAACACGATATAGCCATATTTCGAATATTCCCTGATTCGCTCAATCACGTCAGGTACCTCGGCTGCCCCTAGTTGCCTGTTTTGGAAGATGGGGCTAGTCAAGAGGTTTGGGTTTGCGTCACCTTCCGGGCCCTTAAACTCGGAGTAGGTGCCGCCGTACCGATACGGGAAGCCGGGAGCCGCTAGCACCAAAACCGACCCAGGTCGTGCATGATAGTAGAACTGCTCGCTCGCACGCACTTCACCGACCGAAATGATATTCAGCTCTTCCTGACCGAAAAACGACGGTACGAAAAGAGCAGTGAACACAACAGAGGCGCCAATCATGAGTACCCATTTTAGTCGTCGGCCTGTTACCGATGCCAAGGCCCACGCCATCAACGCTGAAAACCAAGGACTTGAAAACAATATGAGGCGCAGCGGCGCCTCCCCACCATAGCTTTGTCCGAATATGACAGCGAATGGCGCTATCGCGAGCACGATCAGTGGCATCGCGCGCACCAGCAGGCCGCGTTTGAGTAGACGAATCAAAGCACAGAAACTGCCTATCCCGAGGGCGGCAATGGCGAGCAGCTCGGCATGCGTGTTGAAGGTCTTGCCGGCTGACGGGGTCTGAGTAAACGTCGCGACCTGAACATTGTTGAACGGATCAATGCTAGTAAAGAGGCCGTAATTGTGTTGTATAAAATTGAAGTTGGCGCCGAGGTAGGCGAAGGTCATTATTCCCATCGCAATGAGCAGCCACCAGGGCCGGACCACGCCAGTTAGCATCAACAGCGCAAGGCCTATGAGCAACATGTATGGCGTCAATTGATGACTTGCCACGATCACCGCATCGATGCCTAGGACGATCGTGATGGCTGCCCAACGCGGCCACTTCTCCGTTGCGTCGGTCGCCACAGGCAGTTGCGAAACGCGTCCTACGCGCTCGATCAAACGGGTAAGCCGCTCAGAGTATCCCGTCCCGCCAACCTTTAGTTGCCGCAGCACGATCACAATCAGCGCAAGGCACAAAACGAAGGCAAAGGCCTGCGGCGAATAGTAGGCCTGCCCTACCCAGTTGGTAACAATAAAAAAGAGCGCCGCACAAGCCGCGATGCGCGTCTCTTGTGTGATTGCCTTTACGGCCGCCATAACGAGAACAGCGTCGCAAAGGATGAAAAATAGCTCGGCCCAGCTCGCGTATGTCTCGGGATTGGGATGACCGGCAACGCGTGAGAAGGCGGCCCCTAGCGCAAAGAAGCCCGGCCAGCGATTGTAGATATCGATCCCGGGGTTAGCCTTGCCGTGTGCCTCAAGATAGCGGACTACGCCGATGTGCTTGTAGACCCAACCGTAGTGCGGCTGCGCGGATAGCATAGGGACGGTGCCATATAGTATGACCGCGACTACGATCACGTAACCAACCATGATCAGTCCATGCGTGCGTCGCAGTGTAATCGCCGTGCCTGCGCCTATGACAGATATGGCCAATGCGGAATACCACGCGGTCGGGAGCGCGGGCGGCAATCCGAAGTCACCGAGATTCGAGACGTTGACATGGAGCAGAGAGAGCCTCCAGATCACAAGTGCGATCAACGCCGGGAGTGAGAGGGCGAGCAGCTGGAGTCGCGGGCTAGCGATAAGAGCAAACCTAGGTCGTCGTCCCGCGAGGCGGCCGCGATCAATACCGGGTTGGTGAAGCGTGGTGCTCAGGGCGCTACGGCCCGTCTGCGCTTGGGGTCCTGTGCATGGCGAGCGCGGGCATATGCGAGCGGTCCCGCCATCAGCCCGCGCATCTCCGCGAGTACCGGTTCGCGGGCCAGTCCGGTTTGCGATCCAACGCGACTCGAGCGGGCACCGAGCACACCGAGATGGCGGACTCCCCGTGGCACTCGGCGGAGGATGTCCAGCGCGGTTCGCCGCGACGATGCGTACTTGAACAGATAGGCAGACAGCGCCTTGCCGTAGGAGTACATTTGACGGCGCAGGTCATCTCGGTCGGAGCGATGCTCGTGCCAGACCAGTGCGGCCGGCTCGTATGAGAGCGAATATCCGGCCCGGATGAAGCGGACGAAGATGTCGAGGTCCTCGCCGCCGTCGCAAGGCGACCCGGCGCCCAGAGTTTCGTCGAACTCACCAATCTCGCGCAGCAGGTCAGTGCGGACCGCGAAGTTCGCGCCGGTTCCAAACGTGCCGGCGGCATAGGGATGAAGGGCACTGCTGGCCGGTCCAGAGCGGGCGTCGTACACTATGGCCTCGCAACTGGAGGACCACCATACGCGTCCGTCGAAATACTGCTCGGCGGGTAACTCGAGTGACGCGCTCGCGACCATGCCGGTAACGCAACCCACGTTGGCGCGACGTGCAAAGCCTCGGAGTAGTCCCTTGACCCATAGCGGATCGACTCGTACATCATCGTCGGTGTAGGCGATTATCTCACTTGTGGTATGCGCGAGGCCAAGGTTTCGTGCTCGCGAGAGTCCTGGAAGCGGTTCGCGGACATACTGGAAGCGCGGATCGACGCTTGCCATCTCCGTCACGAGATCGCGTGTGCTGTCATCCAGAGGTGCGTTGTCGACGATGATGAAGTGCAGCGCGTCGTGCTCCAGGAGACGTAGTGACTCTAGACAATCAGG
>DATNKN010000203.1:0-2170 GCA_035603375.1 Solirubrobacteraceae bacterium | reverse complement strand
CTAGGGAGTGCATGATGAGCCGGCTGGCCAGGTTCAGAGATCGACGAACAGCTACACGGCATATTCGATCGGCTGCGCGGTCGCGTGGGCGATCCTGTGGATCTTCACCGGGGCGTCGGCGAGCCGGGCCACGCAGAGGTCGACTCTCCTGGTCTTCTGCGGTTGGTGGATCGGTTGGACCTCCGCGACGATCGCCCGGGCCGTGTATCCGCCACCGAAGCTGCGCAAGGGTCTGGGCACCGGGTCAACCGAGGCCTGAACTGGCTCGCGGCGTGTGTCGGCACGGTGCGCGGGCCGGGCATTGGTCGCGGTTCCGTTGGATCTAGTCTGTTGGGAGGCGACCAGGAGGGAACGAGATGCCGCTTCAGGGTGAATACGAGCCGAGCCCCGCGGACTGGGTCCGCAAGCAGGTCGATGAGTACGAGAGCTCCGGGGGGACCAGGGGTACGACATTACGAGATGTGCCGGTGATCGTGATCACCTCGGTGGGCGCGAGCTCTGGAAAGCTCCGCAAGAACCCGGTCATGCGCATCGAGCACGACGGCGCCTACGCCGCGGTCGCTTCCAAGGGCGGTGCCCCAGAGCACCCGGCCTGGTATCGCAACCTAGTTGAGCATTCGCTCGTCGAGGTGCAGGACGGTGAGTCAAAGGGCGACTACGAGGCGCGCGTGACGACGGGCGACGAGCGTCAGCTGTGGTGGGAGCGAGCAGTCGCGGTATGGCCCGACTACGCGACCTACCAGACCAAGACCGAGCGCGAGATCCCGGTGTTCGTGCTCGAGCCGGTCGAGTAGCACGATGGCACGGTGTCGACTCGCGTCGACGCGTTGCGTACCGCGAGGGCTTGCCCTGAATGGCATACCCGAAGCGTGGGTAGGGTAGGTCGCGTTTCTGCGGTGTCAGCTCGGCTTTGGAGGTGCGATGGGTTTCGACCAGTATCACGAGCCACCTGGTGAGTTGCCGGCTTCGACGCGGACGTTTGCGCGGATCTGCGCGTCGCTTACAGAGGAAGCCGAGGCGATCGGCTGGTATGAGCAGCGAATGGCTGTAGAGACAGACGCGAGCGCGACGGCGATCATGCACGACGCTCAGGGCGAGGAGTTCAAGCACTTCGCGATGAACCTTGAGTTCCTGCTGCGACGCACGCCGCGCTGGCGCGAGATCGCACGCGGGGTGCTCTTTCAGGACGGCGACATCGTCGAGCACGGCGAGGAGGCCGAGGCCGAGTCAGAGTCCAGCGACGAGCCGGAGCCCGCCGCGCGCGCCGTCGGACCGGACGGCTCGGGGTCGCTCGGGATCGGCAGCCTTCGGGGCGTCGGGCGATGAACCACCTCCTGCGTGGTCACGCGCCGATCACGGACGCGGGCTGGAAGCTGATTGACGACGAAGCCGCCACTCGGGTTCGCCCGTCGCTCGCAGCGCGGCGGGTCGTCGATTTCTCCGGTCCGCACCGCTGGGAGCACTCGGCGACCAACGTCGGGCGCACGACGGCGCTGGCCTCGAGCCCCGTTGACGGGGTCAGCGCTCTGCAACGTCGGGTCCTGGCACTCGTCGAGCTGCGTGCTGATTTCGCGCTGGCGCGCAGCGAGCTCAGCGACCACGATCGTGGGGCGCTCGACCCCGACCTTGGCGACCTGGATCGCGCCGCCTACCAGATCGCGGTGGCCGAGAACGTCGCCGTCGTGCACGGCTGGGAGGAGGCGTCGTTTGGCGGCCTCGCCGAGGTCTCGCCCCACGAGGGTCCAATGCTCGCCGAGCGGATCGACCTCTACCCGCGACCGGTCGCCGCCGCGGTCGAGCTCCTGCTTCAGCAAGGCATCAGCGGACCGTACGCGCTGCTGCTCGGACGCGACGAGTACACGCGCGTCATCGAGTCAGCCGAGCACGGTGGCTATCCGCTGCTCGATCACCTCAACAAGATCCTTGGAGGGCCGGTCGTTTGGGCCCCCGGAGTTCGGGGTGGTCTCGTGCTCAGCGTGCGCGGGGGGGACTTCCTGTTTGACTGCGGACAGGATCTGGCGGTCGGCTATGACCACCACGATGCTGATGCCGTCTACCTATACCTCCAGGAGAGCTTCAGCTTCGTCGTTGCGACGCCCGAGGCGGCAGTGTCACTGCAGGCGCGGAGCGCGTAGCGCCACCCTCGGACCGCGGGTAGCGATGGCGTTTG
>DATNKN010000193.1:0-6369 GCA_035603375.1 Solirubrobacteraceae bacterium | reverse complement strand
CGAGCACGGTTGGGGCAAAGAAGTAGCCGGGGTGGGCAGGACCCGACAAACGCTCGCCGCCGATGAGCGGGTGGGCGCCCTTACCCACCGCGTCATCGACCAGCTCGGCGACGATGTCGCGCTGGCGCCCGTCGATCAGCGGGCCGATGTCCACGTCCGGCTCGGTGCCGCGCCCGACCTTCAGCGCCGCCATGCGTCGTGCCATCCGCGCCGCGAACTCTGAGGCGATCGACTCGTGCACGTGGAAGCGGTTGGCGGCGGTGCAGGCCTCGCCCACGTTGCGCAGCTTGGCAATCAGCGCGCCCTCCACCGCGGCGTCGAGGTCGGCGTCCTCGAACACGATGAAGGGGGCGTTGCCGCCCAGCTCCATCGAGACGCGCAAGACCTGCTCGGCAGACTGGGCAATCAGCGTGCGGCCAACCTCGGTGGAGCCGGTGAACGACAGCTTGCGCGTGCGTGGATCGCGCAGCAGGGGCTCGACTACCGCGCCGGAGTGATGGGCGGTGATCGCGTTGAGCACGCCCGGCGGCAGGCCCGCGTCCTCCAGCACCCGTGCGAGCGCGAGCATCGACAGCGGTGTTTGCTGGGCGGGCTTGACGACCATCGTGCAGCCGGCGGCGATCGCGGGGGCGATCTTGCGCGTGCCCATCGCGAGTGGGAAGTTCCAGGGTGTGACGAACACGCACGGACCGACGGGCTGGCGCATCGTGAGGATGCGCCCCGTTCCGGTCGTGTTGGTCATGTAGCGCCCGTGGATGCGGACGGCCTCCTCCGAGAACCAGCGCAGGAACTCGGCGGCGTAGAGGATCTCCGCGCGCGATTCGCCAAGCGCCTTACCCATCTCTAGGGTCATCACGAGCGCCAGCTCATCGACGCGCTCCAGCAGCAATTCATAGGCGCGGCGCAAGATCTCCCCCCGCTCGCGCGGGGCGGTGGCGGCCCAGGCGGCCTGCGCGTCGGCGGCTGCGCCAAGCGCATCGAGCGCGTCCTCGGGGGTCGCGTCGGCCACCTCGACGAGCGGCTCGCCGGTAGAGGGGTCCTCGACCGCAAGCGTGCCCGCGCCGCTGGCCGCACGCCACTCACCAGCGATGTACAGCTTGCTCGGCACGCGCTCCAGGACCGCGCGCTCCTCGGCGACGGTCATCGTGCGGCGCTCAAGCAGTTGTTGGATTCCTCCGAATCAGTGTTCATGCAATTCCTCTTGCCAACTCGCTGTGCCGAGATCGCGATCGACTGACCGGGTACGTAACTCCGAGCACGGATGCTCCTCACAAGACCAACTTATCAGCGCTTCCATGTCCGCTTGCGGAGCATGTCAATCGCGGCGTGCGCCACGTTGGCGCTGGCGCTGGCGAGCGCGTCCGCGTGGGCACAGGCGCCGCACCGGGCACAAGCACCCCGCCGGGCACGCTCGGTGGCGAAGGGCAGGCAGGCAAGCGCAACGCGCGCGGCGACGCTCGTGATCGACGGGGCCGGCGACGGGCACGGTGTGGGCATGAGCCAGGACGGCGCGCTGGGATATGCCGAACACGGCTGGTCCTACAGCACGATTCTCGCCCACTACTACACAGGCACCGCGCTCGGGCAGGCGCCGGCCGGCACGATCGTGAAGGTGCTGGTCGGCTCGAAGGTGAGGAACGTGCCGCTGGAAGAATATGTGCGCGGTGTGGTCGCCGCCGAGATGCCCTCAGGCTGGCCGCTTGCGGCGCTGGAGGCACAGGCGGTGGCGAGCCGCACATACGCGATCACATCCGACGCTGGCGGGTCGAAGTTCGACGTGTATTCCGACGATCGCTCGCAGGTGTTCCTTGGCAAAGCCGCGGAAACGTCTCGCTCAAACGCGGCGGTGGCGGCCACAGCGGGGCAGATCGTGACCTATGGCGGCCTGCCGGCGGTCACCTACTTCTTCGCCAGCTCCGGAGGGCACACCGAGAGCATCCAGTACGGATTCCCCGGAGCGACACCGCAGCCGTGGCTGGTGGGCGTGAGTGACCCCTATGACGAGGGACCGCTGCATCGCTGGACGATCACGATGAGCTTCGCCTCGGCGGCGTCGCGCCTGAGTGGGCTGGTGGACGGAACGCTTGAGGGAATCGAGGTGCTGCGGCGCGGCACCTCGCCACGAATTGTGCAGGCAGCGGTGCTCGGCTCCAAGGGCCGTACGCTCGTGAGCGGGCCGGAACTGGAGGCACGCCTCGGCCTGGACTCGAGCTGGGCGTATTTCAGCGTGAAGACCGCGAAGGGGCTGCAACCCGAGCCCGACACAAGCGGACCGGCAACGCCGACGCCCGCACCGGCTGCAGCGCCGACCCCCGTGAGCGGGTCGGGAGGCGCCTCGCCGACGCCCGTAGCGCAGCCAGCGCGCGTGAGCGGCACGGGCGGCGTCAGCTCCGGCTAGCTCGACGCGCCGACGGCGCTAAGTTTCGTCGTGAGCGCGATTGACCCGCGGAGCGAACCGCCGACGCCTTACCCTGACTGGCAATGCAGCAGCCGCTCCTGATCGCCGATGTGCCGTGGTTGCTGTATCGCGCGTACTTTTCGCTGCCCAAATCGATCAAGGGCACGGACGGCAAACCGGTGAATGCGCTGCTCGGCACCGTGAACGCGCTGCTGTTGGCACTCGAAACGGACCCGCCTCGTGCCGTTGTCGCGTGCTTCGGGGCTGAGCAGGCGCGCTATCGCGTGGAGGCTTATCCCCCCTATCACGCCCACCGCGATCCAATGCCGGCGGAGCTAGCCGAGCAGTGGAAGCGCGCTCCCGCACTGCTTGGCAGCTTCGGTTGGACGATCGCAAATGCCGACGAACTCGAGGCCGACGATGCGATGGGATCGTTCGCGCGCGCCGAGACGGACGCAGGCGGACGGGCGCTGTTGCTCACCGCGGATCGCGACCTGTATCAGGCGGTCGGCGAGCGGGCTGCGGTTTTGGATTTGGGGAAGGGTGGGGCGTGCGTAGCGCTGGGACCGCTCGACGTGCAGGAGCGATACGGCATCGCTCCAGGACAGGTGCCCGACTTCATAGCGTTGCGAGGCGACCCCTCCGACGGGCTGCCGGGCGCACCGGGGATCGGCACGAAGACGGCGGCACAGCTGCTGCGCGACTACGGCACGCTTGAGGCGCTGCTGGACGCTGCGGCCAAGGGCGAGGGGACACTGCGACCGCGTGTCGCAAACACACTGAACGAGAATGCCGAGCTGCTGCGCACGTTCAGGCGGGTGGCAACGCTCGTGGAGATTGACGTGACGCTGCCTCCCGACACGCCCACCGACTTCGCTGGCGGCGCGGCGGCCGCGAGGGAGATCGGTATGAAGCGCTTGACAGAGCGGTTGGAGCAGCTGGCAGACTAGGCGCCGTAGCGGCTGGTCTACGGCGTGAACTTCACTGTGATGACGTCCCCGTCGCGCATCGCGTAGTCGCGCCCCTCCAGACGCAGGGTGCCGCGGTCGCGTGCACCAGAGTAGCCACCGGCATCGACCAGCTCGCGCCAGCCGACAACCTCCGCGCGGACGAAGCCCCTCTGAATGTCCGAGTGGATCTGTCCGGCGGCGTGCCATGCGGTGAGTCCGTCGCGCAGATGCCACGACTGCGCCGGCTTGGCCTCGCCCGCGGTAAAGAACGCAATCAGCCGCAGCAGCGAGGAGGCACCACGCACGACCCGGTGCAGGCTCGATTCGGACACGCCCAGCTCGGCCCGCATCAGGGCTGCTTCCTCCTCCTCAAGCTCTGCCAGCTCGGACTCGATACGCGAGCTGACAGCCACCACGCCCGCACCCTCGGCGGCGGCGTGCTCGGCCACCGCGGCGGGCACCTCCTCTGAGCCCTCGTCCACGTTGACGACGAACAGCACTGGCTTGGCCGTGAGCGCGCCCAGGTCGCGCAGCGCGTGCGGCGCGTCCTCGGGCGCCGGCACTCCACGCGCGGGCCGTCCCGCCTGCAGCTCGCCGACCACCTCGCGCAGCCAGGCCTCCTCGGCGATCGCCACGCGATCCCCGCCCTTGGCCTGCTTGGCGACACGATCGACGCGCCGCTCGGCCTGCTCCAGGTCGGCGAGCACCAGCTCGGTCTCGATCGTCTCGATGTCGGCAAGCGGATCGACGCGGCCCTCGGGGTGTACGACGTTCGCGTCGGTGTGGGCTCTGACCACATGCACGATCGCGTCGGTCTCACGGATGTTCGCCAGGAAGCGATTGCCGAGCCCCTCGCCTTTGTGGGCGCCGGCGACGAGACCGGCGATGTCGTGGAAATCGATCGTGTCCCACACGATCTCCGAGGCACCCACGGTCTGGGATACCTCGACAAGCCGCTCGTCCAGCACGGGCACAACCGCCACGTTCGGCTCGATCGTGGTGAAGGGATAGTTCGCGGCCTCCACGCCTGCCTTGGTGAGCGCGTTGAACAGCGATGACTTGCCGGCGTTGGGCAGCCCCACAATGCCGATCCGCGTGCTCATACGAAGCTCACGACCTGTCTAGATGGTCGAGGAGCGAGCAAGACAAGGACGCACCGACCGCAGTGTACTGGCCGAAACGGGGATGCGAGCGAAGCGAGTGTCTCCCGGCTTCGGTACACAAGGGAGGCAGGACGCAGACCGATCGACGACCAGATGCGCCCGCCGATCGGCCAGCACAGCTCATCGGCCGTCTAGACCGAGAAACCGACGCCGCGGTCGCTGTCCTCCGAGCGGACATACACGACCTGTCCGAGGTCGAGCCGCACAGGCCCTTCCTCGGTATCGAGCTCGTGCCAACCACCGGCACCGAGCGCGTGGTGAAGTGTCTGGAGCTGCTCGTCGGTGACGCGCAACGCAAGCACCTGGCCGCCTTGGAAGCCGACGCTCACGCGACGGTGACTCTTGGGCATCAGTGAACCTCCACGGGTTGTACAAGCTCGGTGAGCACTCGACCGGTGTCCTTCGGCTCCAGAAACGCCACGAGCGCGCCACGAATGCCCACACGTGGGCGCTTGTCGATCAGCGCTTGGCCCGCCTCGCTGAGGGCCGCCAGGGTCGCCTCGATGTCGGACACCTGATAGGCGACATGGTGCAGGCCGGGACCGCGCTTGGCGAGAAACTTCCCGACGGGAGTGTCGGAGCCGAGCGGAGCCAACAGCTCGACATGGTTCTCACCGACATCGAGCAACACCGCCTCGACGCCCTGCTCCTCCACGATCTCGCGGTGGGCGACGGTCATCTTGAAAGCGTCGCGATACAGCGCGAGCGAGGCGTCGATGCTCTCGACGGCCACGCCGATGTGGTCGATGCGGTTGAACATGGCTGGCGTCAGTGTATTCGCGGCGCGTCGATCCCGCGCACCGGCACGCCGAGCCGACGGACGGCGCGACTAGCTTCCCACGGGTGGTGGCGGCGAGCTGGCGGGCAAGGCGAGCGGCGCGCCAACGGGCAGCTCTGCCGGCACCGCGGCGGCCACCACACGCAGGCCGACGCCGGGGCGGCGTTCCAGGCGCGGCACGCCGGCCATGATCCGCTCGATCGCGTCGCGCTCGAGCACCTCGTTTTCCAGCAGCTGACCGGCGAGCGCGTCGAGCTGGACGCGGTGGGCAAGGATCATCCTGCGCGCCGCGCGCCGCGCCTCGTCGATCAGCTCGCGCCGCTCCTCGTCGCGCAAGCGCAACGTTGTCTCCGACAGGCGCACGTTGCCGTCGGGCGTGCGGCCGACGCCGGCACTACCCATCGCGTAGTCATGCACCATCGAGTGGGAGATGTCGGCGACTCGCTTGAGGTCGTCCGAGGCGCCGGTGGTGATCGCGCCGAACACGATCTGCTCGGCGACGCGCCCGCCGACGAGCACGGTCATGTAGTCGAGCAGCTCCTCGCGCGTCTTCAGGTAGCGGTCCTCGGCGGGCAGGTTGAGCGTGTAGCCGAGCGTGCGCCCGCGCGGCACGATCGAGATGCGGTGCACGCGATCCACCGAGGGCAGCAGCTCGCCGCACAGCGCGTGGCCGGACTCGTGGTAGGCAACTACCCGCTTCTCGTGATCGTTGAGAACGCGACGGGACTGGACTCCCGCTATTACCCGCTCGAGCGCGCTGTCGAAGTCCTGGTCGGTGATTGTGCGCGCTTTGCGCCGCGCGGCGAAGATCGCCGCCTCGTTACAGATATTGGCCAGATCGGCCCCGGTCAGCCCGCTCGTCTGTTGCGCCACCAGACCGAGGTCCACGTTCTCTAGCGGCTTGTTGCGGGTGTGTACGCCGAGCACGCCCGTGCGACCCTTCACATCGGGCGGAGTCACGAAGATCTGACGGTCGAAACGACCGGGCCGCAAGAGCGCCGGGTCAAGCTTCTCCAGCAGGTTGGACGCGGCGATCACGACCAGTCGACCGCTCGTGGCGAAGCCGTCCATCTCCACGAG
>DATNKN010000173.1:0-7000 GCA_035603375.1 Solirubrobacteraceae bacterium | reverse complement strand
GGGTTGGAGCAGTATCCCCCGCTTCGACCCCAGAGCTCGCGCTCGACATTGCGGGGAACCGAACTCCGCTGGCACTTAGCCATCTCCGCAGGTTATCGTGAGCGTCGCCGGTCAGGGCATCCCCCCACATCGCCAACTACGCATCGAAATTTAGACGCGCTGCGAGACGCGCTGCGCTGGTGGACAAGTCGGCCGTGTCCGCCGCGCTGTCGCTCAAAATGTCGCGGATGCCTCGCCTGGCCATGTTCTATGTCCGGCAGGTTCGGGTCGATGACGAGGCACGAACGGTGGTGTGGCCCAACGGCCTTGATCCCGCACCGGAGCTTCTGTATGGCGACTGCGAGCCGGCAATGTCCGAGGGGAAGCACTCCCAAACACCTGCAGTTAGCCGGGCCGCCTGACTGTTCCGGGCCACGACAGCATCCGCCACGACGAGTGTGTTAGGCCAGCCGATACCGCCCGCGGCCCAACCGCACAACTCGGGGCTGCTGATCCTGAACCTGTTTAGCCAACCAGTTCTTGACCGAGGAGGCCGGCACCGACAGCCCGAGCAGCCCTTCGACCTCGGCATGGACTTCACGCACCCTCGTCGGCTTGCCAGCATCGGCCAAGACACGCTCGATGGCCTTGGCACGATGCCACCACGGAGCTTCCGGTCTCGGCGAGCTGAAGGACGAGGAGCCGCGTCGCTGGCCACGAGCCGGTCCAACTTATCGGACAACTGTCGTAGCCGCTCTTGGATCTCCGGGTTCGAATAGCACCCAAGCAGCCCCATTCTGTGGGGAGGAGAACAGCCCTAATCAAACCCATTTGGGGCTAGCCGCCGTTTGACATCTCGCCTGTCGGCTCCTTCCACTAGCGTGACCCTCATGGATGACGACATCGAGCGCACCCACGAGATCGACTACCTGTGCGACCTGATCGAGGGCGCCAGGCGCCCTTGAGCCGACTTGTGCAGAGTGCGAGAGTCCAGCCGGCGGGCCGCGAGAGCACAGAATACACTGCCGCCCCGCTACTCCTTGCTGCGTTCTTGCGCGGCTTCAGTTTCCTTCGCTTCAGCTTCGCTCTTGAGGTTGTAGGCCGCGGATTCGTGATTCTCCCCACGGGACTGATCGGCCTCTGCTTCCGCGGTGATCTTCTCGCCCTCATTGATCTTGCTCTCGTCGCCTTCGGACGTTTCTTCGCCTTCGACTCGACTGGCATCGATTTCTAGCCGCTTGGCTTCGGTTTCATCGGCTTTCGCGAGAGCTTCTTCGTGGTGCTGCCTGCCGTGAAGGGAGGCGACTTCCCCGCTCAGCGTGGCTACGGCATGTTCGTGAGCCGGGCGTTCTTCTTCCGTGGTGCGTTCTTCGTTCTGCCGTCCGGCTTGTCTTTCTTGAGCCGCCTTTTCTTCGGCCACCCTCTGCGCTCGTTGTTCGTTTTCTTGTGTTTCTCGCTGAGCGGCTTCCTTGTCGTTGCGTTCGGACTCGGTTTCCCCACGGCACATTTCGACCCCGAGACGAACCTCTCGAAACTTGTCTCCGACCAAAATATGGCAGCCGAAGTGGAAGCCTTGGGTTATCGGGATGCCCCATGCGACAAACGCAACAGCGGCGAGGATCACAACAGGGCCGGAAAGCGCCAGACGGCGACGTTTCAGATCTCCGCCTCCCGACAAACCCAGAGTCTCAGTCGGTGGCTCAGAGGGCTCACCATCCCTGTGCACTTGTCCCATAAGATCGAATCGGACCGACACCCGCTGTCCTTGAATGTGGGCGAGTGGCTAGCGGCGATCCGAGTATCGAGATTGCGCGAGCACGCTCGCCGTACTACTCACGGCGCGACGCAGGGCTCCCGCAACCTGAGGTCAAGAAGATCAGCCCGGAAAGATACGCAACCGATGGTTGCGTCTGATACCGTTCGCAACCACTAGTTGCATCTCAACGAAAGGGGCGAGCGTGGCTGCTGACAGCGTCGAACGAGAGATCCTGATCGAGGCGAGCCCAGAGGTTGTCTGGGGCGTGATCACCGAGCCCGAGCAGATCAGCCGCTGGTTCAGCGACGAGGCCGAGGTTGATGCGCGCGCTGGTGGAGCGGGAACGCTCACCTGGAGGCCCGGGGGTCGCGGCGGAAACAAAGAAGTGGACATGATTGCCCCGATTCGGGTCGTGGACGCCGAGCCGTGCCGCCGCTTCTCCTTCCGCTGGGGCCACCCGGAGGACGCGTCACCGGATGACGGCAACTCGGCGCTGGTCGAGTTCAGCCTCACCGAGGAGGCACACGGCACACGGCTGCGGGTAGTCGAGAGCGGGATCGGCGCGGTGACGCGTGACGACGAGGACAAGACTCGGTACCTCGACAGCCACGAACAGGGCTGGGAGAAGCATCTCGGCGAACTACTCGACTACGTCGCATCCAGTTCACTGGGCGAAGCGCGTTGATGGCCACCGCCCTCGCCGAGGACGACGCGCTGTGGGCGGCGGTTGCCGACCCGACGCGCCGGCGCGTGCTCGACGCCCTGCTTGAGCGGGGCGAGGCGACCACCACAACGCTGGCGGAGGAGCTGCCGGTCACCCGGCAGGCTGTGGCCAAGCACCTCGTCGTGCTCGACCGCGTCGGCCTGGTCGAAGGCCAGCGGCGCGGCCGGGAAGTGCGCTACGCCGTACGGCCTGAGCGGCTAGATGCCGCCAGCGAGGCAATGGCTCGTGTGGCGGCGCAGTGGGACAGGCGCCTGGCTCGGATCAAGCGGCTCGCCGAGTCCGTGCAGGCGGAAACCGAACCCGATTTGTAAACGACCGAGAGAAGGAGAGAACGATGATCGACCACAAGACCGGTTCGCACGAGGAGTGGCTTGCGGCGCGACTCGAGCTGCTCGACGCCGAGAAGGAGCTCACGCGGCGTGGCGACGAGGTGGCCCGGCTGCGGCGGGAGCTGCCCTGGGTTCCAATCGAGAAGGAGTACCGCTTCGAGACAGACGAGGGTACAGCGTCCCTCGCGGATCTCTTTCGAGGACACTCGCAGCTGCTCGTCTACCACTTCATGTTCGGGCCCGACTTCACAGCAGGCTGCCCGTCCTGCTCGGCGATCGCCGACGGCTTCGCCGGCTCCGTCGTGCACCTCGCAAATCACGACGTCGCGTTCACAGCGGTGCCACGGGCACCGCTCGTGAAGCTGCAGGCGTACAAGCGGCGGATGGGCTGGAGCTTTCCGTGGGCGTCCTCATTCGAGAGCGACTTCAACCACGACTTTCACGTCTCCCACACCCAGCAGGAATGGCAGTCGGGAGCCGTCGAGTACAACTTCAGTACCTCGGACTATCGGCCCGCTGAGAAGAGCCCGACGCTCATCGAGATCGCATCGGGCGTTGGGACGGACCCGGCGACGTACAGGCGAGAGGGCCCGGGCATGAGCGCGTTTGCGCTCGCGGATGGCGTCGTGTTCCACACCTACTCGGCTTACGGACGAGGGGTCGACGGGCTCTGGGGCATGTATTCGTGGCTCGACCGCGCACCGCTGGGCCGCAACGAGACCGGCGTCTGGTGGCGCCGCCACGACGAGTACGAGGAGGACTGACTACTCGAGCCACGCGATCGCCCGCTCCACTTCGGCGGGCAGTGAACCTTGGCTAGCAGCCCTGCTGACTGCGGCTGCTGATGTGGCTGTCTAGTGCGAGCCCAGCAGGTCTCGCATCGCCTCGCGCACGAGCTCGGCAAGCTCGTCGATAGGCACATCACCCAACAGTGCCTCTGCACCGACGAGCGCGCCGGCGATTGCGCTGATTGAGCAGACCATACGAACGCGCTTGGCGAGGGGAATGGCGGGGCTCTGCAAGATGCGACGAACCAGCTGCTCCATGTCGTCGTTCTCGGCGCGGTGGCGCTCGTTGTTCGTGAGCTCCTGGAGTGCGTTGTAGTTGCGCTGGTGCAACAGCACGAGCTCACGATTCTCGAGCACTTGATCGATGAAGTGGTCGACGATCCCGGGCCACGCGTCTGCGCGCTGTTGTCCGTCCTCCAGGAGCTCGAGCTGCTCGAGCCCCTCCCGCCCGAGTGCGTGCAGGCGCAGGTGCAACTCAAGCAGGATGTCCTGCTTGCGCTCGAAGTGGTAGTAAAGCGCGGCCTTCGTGATGCCAAGCCGTTCGGCGATGTCGCGCAGCGAGGTCTTGTCGTAGCCCTGCTTGGTGAACAGCTCAAGCGCGACGTCGAGGATGCGCTCCCGCGTCGAGCGGGCGCCGTCGCCGCCTTCGGGCTCTGCCGCAGGGCGCGCATCCGCTCGTGTTCGGCTCCTGGACTTGCTGGTGGTGATAGCCACATTCGTAGCTTACTTGACGGCCGGCAAGTTGTGTGTATTCTGTCTGCTTGCTTGCCGACCGGTAAGTAAATCTTTTAGGAGTTGCCGTGACACACGATTTGATGATCCAGGCCCACGGCCTGCACAAGCGATTCGGTCCGACGGTCGCGCTGGACGGGATCGACCTGGAGGTGCCGGAAGGGTCGATCCTTGGGGTGCTGGGCCCCAATGGCGCGGGCAAGACGACCGCGGTGCGCATCCTCACCACACTCTCGATCCCCGACAAAGGCTCGGCGCGGGTCGCGGGCCACGACGTGGTCAACGAAGCGGACGAGGTGCAGCGCAACATCGGCGTCACGGCACAGGACGCGACTCTCGATGAGGTTCTGACCGGCCGTGAGAACCTCGTGATGATCGGACGCCTGAGCGGCCTGCGCCGTGCGCACGCACGCACGAGAGCGAGCGAGCTGCTCGAGCAGTTCGATCTCACCGACGCAGCCGATCGCATCCTCAAGGAGTACTCGGGCGGGATGCGCCGACGCCTTGACCTCGCGGCCGGACTGGTGAGCAAACCGCCGGTGCTGTTTCTGGATGAGCCGACAACGGGCCTTGACCCCACGAGCAGGGTGCGGATGTGGGGTGTGATCAGGGGGCTCGTCGCTGACGGTGTGACGCTGCTCTTGACGACGCAGTACCTGGACGAGGCGGACGAGCTCGCCGACAAGATCGTTGTGATCGACCACGGACAGGTGATAGCCGGCGGCACCGCCGCTGAGCTGAAGACACAGGTCGGCGGGGCGCGCCTCGAGCTCACGCTGAGCGAGCCGAACCCCGCCGCCACCGTTGCGCTCGAACCGTTCGTCGCGGGTGGGGTGCACGTCAGCCACGACGGGCGTCGCCTGCGCGCGCCCGTGCGCAGCGCCGGCGGCTTGGCGAGCACCGTCGTGCGCGCCCTCGACGAGGCGGGGATCACCGTCGATGACGTCGAGGTCCACCAGCCCTCGCTCGATGACGTGTTCTTCGCCCTCACCGGCCGCCCTGCCGAGGAGACCGAGGACCCACACCCTGAACAAGCCGACCCAGACCTGGAGGTCGCTCACCGATGAGCACGACAACCACACCCGCGCCGCTGGAGCCCACTTCCAGCACCCCAGCGTCTGTCACGCTCGCCGGGAGACCGTCAAGATACCGCCGGCTCACGCAGCGGCTGCGCGACGTCGCGGTGCTCACCGGACGCAACCTGCTGCACATCAGACGTGAGCCGCTGCAGCTCTCAGACGTCACGGTTCAGCCGGTGCTGTTCACGCTGCTGTTCGTCTACGTGTTCGGCTCCGGGGTAGTGCTTCCCGGCGGCGGCTCCTATAAGGACTTCGCGATCGCAGGTCTGCTCGCGATGGACCTCACCACCTCGGCGATGGGGACCGCCGTCGGGTTGAGCACCGACCTCGGTAGCGGCGTGATCGACCGCTTCAGGACCCTGTCGATGTGGCGGCCGGCGGTGCTGGTCGGGCGCTCGCTCGCCGATGTCCTGACCGCCGCGATCTGCGCCGCGTTCGTGGCAGCGACCGGTCTTCTGATCGGCTGGCGACCCGACGCCGGCCTCGCGTCTGTGATCGCCGGCTTTGCGCTCTTCCTGCTGTTCAGTTACGCGCTCTCGTGGGGCTGCGCGTGCCTGGGCATGGTCAGCAAGAGCCCGGAGTCAGCTCAGGGGGTTGGTCTCGTAATCCTCTTTCCCCTCGCGATCGTCTCAAACGCGCTGGTCCCGACCGAGCACATGCCGGCGCTGCTGAGGACGATCGCCGACTGGAATCCGGTTAGCGCGGTCACCACCGCCTGCCGTGAACTGTTCGGCAACCCCAACCCGTCGGCGAGCATCCAAACCTGGCCGATGCAGCACGCGGTCCTCGCCTCGCTGATCTGGTCGTTCGCGCTGATAACAATCTTCGCTCCCCTGGCGAGCGGGCTTTATCGGAGTCGCACCACCGACTGAGCACCAGCGAGGCGTGTGGCGGCTCGAGGGCGTGATCCTGCTCGACACAAACCTTTTCCCAAGCTCATCCGCCGCAAACCAGACGAAGTAGCTACAACACAAACGGGACGACCACACTCACGTTGCCCGAGACTTTGTAACACGCTTGTAACATTGGTCTCAACGCTTGTCGAGGGCTACTGTCAGAGGTATGGCCAAGCACATCGTGATCGCGGGTGGCGGGTTCGGCGGGTTCTATGCCGCCAGGGCCCTTGAGCGGCTGAGCAGCGCTCGCGGCGCGCGTGTGACGCTTGTGAACGACGCCAACTTCATGCTCTACACGCCGCTGCTGCCCGGTGCAGCGGGCGGCACGCTCGATCCTCGCCATGTGATCGTGCCGCTGCGCTCGCGACTGTCGCGTACCGAGCTTCTGATCGGAAGCGTCACTGGCGCTAACCCCGAGGATCACGTGCTCGCCGTGCACCGCGTGGACGGCGAGCGACTGGCGCTCGGCTACGACCACCTGCTCGTGGCGCTGGGCTCCGTTTCGCGCACGCTGCCGATCCCCGGCCTGGCCGAGTATGCGACCGGGCTGAAGTCGCTGTCGGACGCCACCGCACTGCGCAACCAGGTGCTCACGTGCCTGGACATCGCCGAGTCCGTCGAGGATCCTGTGCGCCGCCGCGAGTATCTCGGCTTTGTGTTTGTCGGCGCAGGCTACGCCGGTCTCGAGGGACTCGCCGAGCTGCAGGACTTCGCCGC